>RFVE01000100.1 GCA_009922585.1 Planctomycetia bacterium | reverse complement strand
GCGCTTTATGACCAGTCAACTGCCGAGACCTTCCCAGCACGCTGGCGGAAGCTGCGCTGGCGGGTGGGCTATACGTCCCTCGCTGGGCTCTGGCCACTGGCGGTCGGAGGACTCGGAACCCTGATGTTTGCCATCGCCGTCGCGGTGACGGTTGCGCGGGGCCAGTCCGCCTGGCTGGCTGTCTGGTGGCCATGGCTGTTGCTGGCCGCCGTGTGGGGCCCCTGGTCCTGGCGGCGGCTGCGGTGTTGGTGGAAGGCCCTCCGCATCATCCGCAGTATGCGAACGGGAAATCGAACCGTTGGTCAGCTCACTCGGGCCCTGGCCCGGATGCCGGAGGTCGATCTTGCCGGCCAGCCGCTGCCACTGTTGGCCCGCAGTGATGACCGTTATGAACTGGTTGCCAAGTTTCAGGGCATTCTCGAGGCAGTCGGTTACGGCGGCATGGTGGTCATCATCGACCGTCTCGACGAGCCGCACGTAATCAACGGAGCTGCCGAGCCGATGCGGCTCGTGATCTGGCCAATCCTCGACAATAAGTTTTTGAAATCCCCAGGCCTTGGGTTCAAGATGCTGCTCCCGAACGAACTCTATCGCTTCATCGAGCGCGAGGACGAGTCGTTCAACCAGCGGGCCCGGCTCGACAAGCAGAACCTTGTGCCCTCACTTGAGTGGTCCGGTGAAACGCTCTACGACATCGCTTCGATGCGACTGAAGGCGGCAAGCGTCAAGCAGCCGCCAGCCAGCCTGGCCGATCTCTTTGAGCCTGCCGTCGATCAGCGGCGGCTGCTCGACGGCCTCAGGAGCGTCCGGGTGCCACGGCAGTTGTTCAAGTTTCTCTACCGCCTCCTGGTGGCGCACTGTCACGCCCATACCGCCGAGCAGCCTGTCTACCAGATTCCACTGGAACGTTTCGACACTGAGTTGGCCGTCTTCCGTCGCGATCAGGATGCCTTCGATCGCGGCCTCGCCCCGCGCTAGTCAAACCTGGAAAGGCTCTTCAGCAGTTCTCGACGGACGTCGGCAGACCGCCGGAGTGGGGCTGACCGGTTGCAACAATAACCTCATGAAGGAGAGACGGGTGGACACGGTCCACACGGTTGCTGTCGGGCGGAAGGCGATGGCCTGCCAGTTCGAGGTAATCTTCAACATCCACGACAACGACCAGGCAACCCCCTGGGGAGTTGAAGCGCTCGATCTCATTGACGCGGTCGAAGACCGGATCACGGTCTATCGATCTGACAGCGAGCTGGCGCTGCTCAATGCCCGGGCCGCCGATGACTGGCAGTCGGTCTCGGACGAATTGTTCAGCCTGCTCGTACTGGCCCGCGATCTCAATGACCGAACCCTTGGGGCGTTTGACGTTACCGCTGGACCGCTGATTCGGGCGTGGGGTTTTCTCCAGCGCCAGGGCCGGCAGCCCGACCCGGGGGCACTCATGGCTGCTCGCCGTTGCTCCGGAATGGATCTGGTCGAGTTCGACATGACCGCCCGGCGGATCCGCTTTCGGCAGCCGGGAGTGGAAATCAATCTGGGGGCGATCGGCAAGGGCTGGGCAATCGATCGAGCGATTGATCGCATTGCCGAAGGGGGAATTGTCGATGTGTTCATTCATGGTGGCCACAGCAGCCTGCGGGCCCGCGGCTGCCGCGGGTTTTGCCATCCGGCTGGTGCTGGAGAGGCCCTCGGAACCAGCGGGTCGGGCACGCAATTTTTCATCGACCAGGGACGCAAACTCGGCCACATCCTCGACCCCCGCACGGGACATCCAGCAACTGGGGTGCTGTCAGCCACCGTATTGGCGCCGACAGCTGCCGAGGCTGATGCGTTGGCGACGGCTGCCTACGTCCTCGGCCCGACGGAAATCGAGCGTATCGCCCCAGCGGGCGGACCGGTTGCCGCCTTGCTGGTCCTTCCCGGCAGCCGAGACGGTCAACTGGCGGTGAGGCTTGCCAACCTGTCGCCAGAGCAGTTTGAACGCACTGAAAACCTGCCGGGGCTGACGATTATTCCGCCTCAAACGCCTCGAACAGGCCCCTGATGCCGTCGCCGTCGGCGTGCCAGCCCTCACTATCTCTGGTACGATCAGGTGGATCCGGTCGGCAGCGTTTGTGGCTGCCGTGCTCCCCCTCACTCCTGCAACACCGTCGCACATGATTGAATGGTTGGAGCAGGGGTCGTATCTGGGAATCATCCTGTTCCTGACGCTTACCGGCCTGGGCCTGCCGGTTCCTGAGGAGGTTCCGATCGTGGCGGCGGGGGTGATGACTCGGGCCGGCCACCTGCACTGGTGGTATGCCCTGCCGGCCTGCCTCATCGGTGCCTTGCTGGGGGATAGCCTGATGTATGCCCTCGGCCGTTTCTTCGGGGCCAAATTTCTGCGTGAACATCGTTTTCTTAGTGGATTTCTCTCCGAGGAACGTGAGCAAAAGATTGAACAACTGATCAAGCAGCACGGCATCAAGGCCTTTTTTGTAGCCCGGTTCCTCGTCGGCCTCCGGAGCCCGTTCTATCTCACCGCTGGCATCCTCCGGGTGAAGTACCGCTGGTTCCTGTTCGCCGATTTCATCTGTGCGTCAGTGGTGATCAGCAGCTTTTTTGGACTTGCCTACCTCTTTGGTGATCGGATCACCGGGTTGATCCAGTCAGCAGAACGGGGGTTCACCGTCGTGATTCTCGTCGGCAGCTTGATCGCGCTTACCGTGGCCTCTTTTCTCTGGTTTCGCAAGCGGCGGATGGAACTGCTCGATGAGTCCCCCGACAGTCTGTTTGAAAACCGAGAGTTGATTTTTGGACCGGCAGCCGATCGTCTGGGTGACGCGTTGCCTTTCGGAGAGAACCAGCCCGTCCGGCCAACGGAGGCGACGCCGAACGAGCAGCGTTCACAGCGGCGGTCGACTGTGCCTGTTGCTGACCCGCCTCCGGTGGCAACGAAGGACTGTGGAAAGGCTTCTGACTCGGGGTTGTAACGATCCCGCAGATTGCACCGGGCAGGATGCCAGGAATGGGGGCTTGTTTCGGCCTGCGGTGACTTTTCTGGCCATCGATCATGGCCTAGGAATGTATGCGGTGACGGGAGAATGCTCGCTGTCGGCCGTATCAAATCTTCCCGGGAACTTTCCATGCCCGAGTCTGCCCCGTCAGTACCCGTCTGCTCCCCTGGGAGGGCCACGCCGGGTGGCCAGCCGGCCGCTCGGCGGGTGCTCGTGGTCGATGACGATCGGCGGATGGCTTCGAGCATGGCCCAGTGGCTTTGCACCCAGGGTTGGCATGCACGTGCGGCTGGCAGTCCAGAAGAGGCGATTGCCGCACTGACCCGCGGGCGTCTGGACGGCTGCCTGCTGGATGCCGATCTGCCGAGAGGTGGGAGCCAGCGGGTGGTAGCGGTGTTACGGGCAGCCTGGCCCGACGCTCGGCTGGTCACCTTTTCGACACGGCAATCGGCCGCCACCGATCGATTAGCCGCCGATGTGACGCTCCCGACGCCGCTGAAGGATGCCGCCGTGCTTGCGGCACTCACCGGGGCCAGAGACCCCCGCGGCCGAGCCCGGCCCCGCCCATCCCGCGGCATTCGGCCTGCCTTTGGGCAGAGTCCGGCAATGCGACGGGTGGAGGCGGTCGTCGATCGGATCGCCGCCACCGCCGCCACCGTTCTGCTGACCGGTGAAAGTGGTACGGGCAAGTCGCTGCTGGCCCGGGAGATTCACCGCCGTAGCGATCGAACAAACCAACGATTTGTCGAGGTTGCCTGCGGCAGCCTCAGTGAAACGCTGCTGGAAAGTGAACTCTTTGGCCATGTTGCCGGCGCCTTCACCGGCGCGACAGTCGCTCGCGAAGGCACCTTTAGCCGTGCCGATGGTGGCACACTGTTCCTCGACGAGATTGCCACGGCCAGCCCGGCCTTGCAGGTGAAACTGCTGCGGGTACTGCAAGAGTTTGAGTTTGAGCCGGTCGGTGGTGGTGAGACCCGGCAGGTCGATACCCGAATGATTCTCGCAACCCACGAGCATCTTGAAGACCTGGTCGCTGCAGGTCGGTTTCGCAACGACCTGTTCTGGCGAATCAACGTTGTCACAATCGAACTGCCACCATTGCGTCGGCGGCGAGAAGACATTCGCTTGCTGGCTGAGTCTTGCCTGGAACGCCTGCAGCCGCGAGCCAAGCGTACGGTCACCGGCTTCAGTGCTGCTGCAATTGACTGCCTTGAGGCCCATGCCTGGCCGGGAAACATCCGGGAACTTGTGCATGCGGTAGAGCGGGCGGTGTTCCTCGGCAGCGGACGGCAGATCAGCCCGGCCGATCTCCCTCCTGCTGTTCTCGCCGGTGGGGCTGGACGGCAGCGAGCGGGGCAGTCCCCCTCGGGAACCCGGGATCCCGAGAACCACGAGTCGCTTCGCGAACGGCTTGCGACCCCAGAGCGGCAGCTCATTCTCGATGCCCTGCGTCGCCACGGCTGGCGGCGGGATGCAGCCGCCAAGGAACTAGGCATTAATCGGGCCACGCTTTACAAAAAAGCGAAGCGGCTTGGTGTCGACCTGGCGAGCCTGGGCCGGCCGGCCACAGCCTGAATGACAGTCAGCCGAGGTTCAGGCCTGGGTCAAGGAATAGTTCGTCGTTGTCGGCACTGTCACTGTCGGTGGCCGCAAAGACCAGCGCTGAGTCGATGCTCGCGGAGGATGCACTGGCAGCGGCCCAGCCGGCAGCCAGATCGGCAAAGGCCCTCGCCCTCGAGGCGGCTGAGTCACGCGATGAGGCCAGTAACTGCGAGTCATCCGCTGAGAGCACACCCGACAGATCGGGTACGTCGGCAGCACGATAGACGCCACTATGCCGAAGCAGCATCTGTGTCGGCGGCGTCGCCATTGGGGCTGCCGGGCCCTGTTGGCCACCGGCAACGCCGGCAATCATTGCGGCGTCAAGCATTGAAATCGATCCGTTGCCGCTGGCATCGGCCACCAGCACCGGATCGATCGTGGCATAAGCGACCAGGCCGGTATCAAGCCGCATCGCCAGTCGCGCGGCCAGGGTTGAGTCGGCGTTGCTGTAGCTGCCGTCACCGCTGGTATCACCGAGCGAGGCAACCAGTTGCACCGCCGTGCGGCCCGCCGCCACGCCGCCATCAGCATCGACATTCACAAAACTGATGAGGCCAGCCGCTCCCAGTGTCGCTTCTGCTGCCACATTGGCCTGCAGGCTGCCGATGGTCAACGGACCTGAAGGAAGAGCTGCAGTCGCCTCCAACTGCAGGCTCATCAGACCTGGCTCAATCACCGCGGTTGTCAGCACCGTGCCCTCAGGCAGGTCGGCCCCGGGACTGATCGCCCCGACGGTGAGCAGGGCGGGGTCGTACCGCAGCGTCGCGGTGAGCACGGAAACGGTGCCGTCGGAGGTGAGTCGAACGGGAATGCCGGCGGCACTGTCGGCTGGCAGATTCACTGCCTGCCCGGCCCCACGGGCGAAACTCGGCACCCCGAGCAACACCGAGGGCAGGATGTTGGTGAAGCTGGCGACATAGTTGTCGCCAACGGTCTCGTCAGCATTGCCATCAAGAAGCCCACCGGCGACAGCCTTGAAAGCTGCATCACCACTTCGAAGCGTGACGGTGTAGCTGTCGGCTGCGAGTGGGGACGAGGAGACAAACTGGATCCCTGCTCCGTCGGTGGCCACCACCAGTGAACCCCGCACGGAACCGACAAGCTCGCCGACAAGTGTCAGATCGGCTGCTCCGAGTACGTCCATGGCGTCATAGAGGTTCAGCGAACTCGGATCAATCGGCCCACTAAAGGAGACCTGGAAGCCATCTACCGTTGGCGTCAGGCCAGTGACATGCAGGCTTTCAATTTCATTGACCACCTCGATCTGCAGGACAGTCTCGAAGCTCTCACCCTCAGCATCGGTCACCCGCACTCGGACCGAGCGGTCGGCTCCCGCTTCGTAGTCGAAGCTGGCCTTCGTTAGCAAACTGGTGCCCTCGATCCTAAAGGCGGCATTGTCGGCATCACCCTCGCCGGCCACGAGCGCGAAGCTGAAGGCATCGCCGTAGTCGGGATCGACCGCAGCGAGCGTCCCGGCGAGCATCCCGACCGGGCTGTTCTCGGTGACACGGCCACCGGCCAGGCTGATGCCAGTTGGGGCCCGATTGCCGACGGCGACCACATGAATTCCGTCGTCGTCGATCGCCGGAATCAGCCCTTCATTCAGGCTCACACCGCTGACATCGAGCACATGGGTCTGATCGACCGCTGCTGAAGCCGGCACGGTTGCAAGCAGTCGGGCGACCTCATAGCTGCCAGCACCAAGCGGCTGTGGTGAGAAAAAGCCGACCACGGCGTGACCGGGCGTCACCACGTTGATCAGCGTCAATGCTCCATCAGGCAGGCCTGCTGCCAGTTCGATGCCAGTGACCTCCAGCAGCGCCGGGTTGTAGAAAAGTTCCATGTCGAGGGACATCACGCCTTCCGGCGCAGTGATGATGACTGGAATGCCACCGCTGGCGGCGGCCGGCAGGTTGACCTCCTGCCCCGCGTCCTCAAAGAAGCCGGGGACGCCGACAACAGCGGTGCCAGCCGGTAGCGGGTCGACAGTGAATGTTGCCACGTAGTCATCGCCAACGCTTCCATCACCGTTGCCATCGAGCAATCGTCCATCGGCCGCAACAACGCCGGTTTCGCCACTCCGGATGGTCAGGGTGTAGTCACCCGCTGCCAGCAGGCCGTTGTTGACAACAAGCCGAAAGCCATCGCCAGTGGCGTTCACGGCCAGGGCCGCCTCGACGAGTTCCCCTGCAGCATCGACGAGGGTGACATCAAGGTTCTCGGGGGCCGCCGCCCGGTTGTGGAGGTCGAGGTTTGACAGGTCGAGTGAGCCGTCGAAGCTCACGGTGACACCATCCCGGCCAGTCACGATTTGGTCGACGAGAAGTCCCTCAGCCACATCGATCACGTCGATTGCGAACACCTGCTCAACAAATGCTCCGGCAGCATCAGTGGCCCGCACCCGAACTGAGTGTGACGGGGCGGTCTCGTAGTCAAGTTGCCCAGCCGTCACTAGGCTGCCGTCAACAAGCGCGAACAGGGCATTGCCGCCATCACCTTCGCCGGCCACCAAAGCAAACGTGTGCGAATCAGTTGTGTCCTCATCTTCTGCGGAAAAACCGCCGACAACTGTTCCTGCGACAACGTCTTCGGCGACGGCATTAGCCGACAGCAGGACCGCTCGGGGAGCGTCATTGGCGTCTGTCACCGCGATCGTGAAGACTTGTTCGGCGGTCTGCTCTGCGAGCGTGGCTCGAACCCGAACGCTGAAGACCGCTCGGCTCTCGAAGTCGAAAGAGGCGACGGTGACGATCGCATCGCCCTCGATCGAGAATTGGCCGTTGTCGGTATCACCCTCACCCGCCACCAATTGGTAGGTCACCGTAGCCGGCGGAACTTCGAGGATGAAAAAGTCCTTGAGGATGTCGGCCGGCAGGTCGTTCCAGGTGCCACCCGGCCAGAGCCCGGCGACATTTTCACCAGTGGATCCGTTTGGTTCGTTGGTCGCCCACCGCGTGTAGCTGAACGGCTCGCCGGTGACCCATTCCCAAACCCCCTCACTCGCCGCGTCAGTCGCTCCAATCCACGAGCCGTTCATCTGCAAGTCACTGATGCCCGTCTCATTGAGCATCTGTTGCCATTCTGCTTCGCTCGTGAAGGTGGCGAGATGGCCTCCGAGTTCGACAGCCCGGTCGCGAGCGGCCTGCCACGAAAGAGTTTCAGTAATTAGCCGGAAGCGGTCCGTCGTGGTGGTTGACATCGACTCGATTGTGAACCGCCCTACCTCAGTACCACCTGGCATATTTTCGAGAACGTTGTTGTTGCTCAGCGCGATGCGATCGATTGGTGCGGGTGGCTCAGGGGCATCGAGTGAAATGCCAAGCGAGATCGAGCCGACCTCACCCCCCCAGCCATCGACGGCGATCTGGTAGGTTCTGCCTGCCGCAGTTGGAAACGTCACCCGGCTCTGAAGCACGACGCCGTATTCAATGTCATCGTTGCTGACCAGCCGGGTAAGGTTCGCGACGTCATCACCGTCATAGACCGCCAGCACCGTGTCGAAGTCGCCTCTGCCGTGGCATCGACGTTGGTGCCGGTCGCCGTCGGGTTGAGCCCTTCGAGTGCGAGGCGATCAGCAAAGGCGTCATTCGGCGAGCGGCTGGGGGCGTGAAAGCCGCTGTCGGAATCACTCAGCGGGCTGATTCCAAACTCGTTGCTGGCTGTCACCCAGTAGTGATAGACGGTGTCGATGGCAGCCGCCGAGTCGAGGTAGGACGTCGTGGTCAGTCCGTCGGCGAGGACGGTTGCGGTTGCTGAATCGGCCGACTCGCCTCGATAGAGCGTGTAGCTATCGGCAAAGAGCGATCCGCTCCAGGCGATTTGGACGCCCCCGAGGCTGGTGCCATCGCTCGCCAAAATGCTGCCGGGAGCAGCCGGCACCGTCGGATCACTCGACAGGCTCGCAATCAGCGTGCCGGCGTTGAGGCGGCCGCCGGTGAGAACCTTTCCGGTCAGCCCGCTGACGCCGTCGACAGTGCCGAGAAGTGCCGTCTTGAGATCGGCGACCGACAGCGTCGGATCGACTGCGATGGCAAGAGCTGCAGCCCCGGCCACATGGGGCGTGGCCATGCTCGTGCCACTGTACGAGGCATAGCCTCCACCTGGCACCGTGCTAACAATGCTAGCTCCGGGGGCTGCCAGGTCGACACTGGTAGCGCCGTAATTGCTGAAGCCGGCCAGGGCATCGTTGCGGTCGGTCGCAGCCACCGATACGACTGCCCCGCTGGTATACGACGCCGGGTACTGCGGGGTTGCGTCATTGTCCGACCCATCGTTGCCCGCTGCCGCAACGAACAGGATGTCAGCCGCAGCCCCTGCTTCGATTGCCTGCCGCATGGCGCTGCTGGAGCCTCCACCTCCCCAGCTATTGCTCGTCACGCGAATGTTCTGGCCAAATTGCGTCCGCATCATGGTGGCATAGTTGATCGCCTGGATCGCATCAGAGGTCGAGCCCGAGCCACTGGCACTGAGGAACTTCAGTCCCATCAACGAAACTTCCCAATTCACCCCAGCCACG
>RFVE01000099.1 GCA_009922585.1 Planctomycetia bacterium | reverse complement strand
TCCATTCGTCGAGGCTGCGGCGATCCCAGCCGTGGCCGTGCCGCTGCTGCAAGACGACTGCATTGACACCACCGTCGATATCGACTGGGTCTGGGACTACATCCATCTTGAGGCTGCTGACAGTTCGCGGCGGCTTGACCTCGGCAGCCTGCAGGACCGGGTGGCCGGCTGGTTTGAACCGGCGGCCCTCGACGAAAGCCTCGGCCCGGCCGAAGGGCCTGCAGAGGAGATTGGCCGTGAGTGGCTCGCCGTCGGTGGCAAACGCTGGCGGCCCTTCTTGGCGGCGGCTGTCTGTGATGCGCTTGGGGGCGACCCCGAATCAGTGGCACTTAAGCGACTCGCCGTCGCCACGGAGTGCTTTCACAAGGCCTCGCTTGTCCACGACGACATCGAGGACGGTGACCTCGAGCGATATGATCAGCCGACTCTCTGTGGCCGCGAGGGCGTGCCGGTCGCCCTCAACGTCGGTGACCTACTGATCGGTGAAGGCTATCGGCTGATCGCAGAAACCGGCCTGGCGGCCGAAGCGATGACCGCAGCGGTCAAGGAGGCGGCTGACGCCCAGCGACTCCTCTGCCGGGGCCAAGGGATTGAGCTTGCCTGGAGCCGTCAACCGTCACCCCTTTCCAGCCGACAGATCCTCGAAATCTTCCGGTTGAAGACCGCACCCGCCTTCGACGCCGCCCTGCAATTCGGGGCGATCGCCGCCGGTCGGCATGCGGAAGTGGCCGAGGTATTGCATCGCTACAGCGAGGCGATTGGCATCGCTTATCAGATTCGCGACGATCTCGACGACCTGCGGGATGATGCCGGCCTGAACCGCGGCGGCCCTGCCCGGCCGAGCGTCGTGCTGGCCTTGGCTGCCGAACGGGCCCGTGGTGATGACCGCACGATGTTGCAGGCAATCGCCAGTGGCCAACCGGTGGAGGGTGTCACGCCTGACGCCATCCGCCAGGCCGTTGCCACCGCAAAAGCAGATGAAAAGGCGGCACTGCTACTTGAGTCATACAAAGAGCAGGCCGTCCGAGCCCTCGATGACCTCGACGATGCCTCACTGAAGGGGCTGCTGCGGCGAGTGGTTGCCCGCATCTTCAATGAACTTGCCTTCGAAGGCTTCTGCCGTGAGGCTGAACAAGAGCGGCAGCAGCCCCGGCCGACAGCAGCCGAGCCCGCATGAGCCGTCGGCTGCAGATGCTGCAGGTAGCGAGGCTGGCCCGACAGACGCTGGGCGACTCGGCCGATCTGGTTGCTGAACAACTCAATCGCGCCGCCGTCGCAACCGGTGGCTACGCCAATCGGGACGGCAAAGCCGATCTCTACTACACGCCGTTTGCCATCGACAGCCTAATAGCCTTATCAGCCGCCGGTGTGCCGCCAGCCGGCGGGGCAGGGGGGCTGTTCGACCCTGCAGGCCCTCATGCCAGTCAGACCTTTGCCTGGCTGGATGACACCTGCGGCAACGGCGAAACCCTCGACTTCGTCCACCGAGCCTGCCTGGCTCGGGTCTGGGCGGTACGAGCAGTCGCTGACTGCCCCATGCATCGCCGGCAGATCCTGGCGACAACCTTCACTGCTCACCAAGCTGACGACGGCGGCTTTGCCAGCCGGCCCGGCAGAGAACGCGGCTCGGTCTACGGCAGTTTTCTCGTCGTGAACGCCCACGCCGATCTCGGGCTTCCGCTGCCTGCTGACGCAGCCACGGCCATCGTCCACTCAATCACCGGGCTTCAGGCGGCCGACGGTGGCTGGTCAAATGAGCCCGAGCAGCCCTTCGGCTCAACCCCGGCCACCGCTGCGGCAATTGTTCTGCTCCATGGGTTTGGGGAGGCCGTACCCCAGTCGGCCGTCGACTGGCTGCTGGCCCGGCAGCACGCTTCTGGCGGCTTTCTGGCCACTACCGATGCTCCGCTGCCCGACCTGCTCTCCACCGCCGTCAGCCTGCACGCCCTCGATGCCGTTGGGGCGGACTGGCGAAGCCGACAGGAACAGATCCTCGACTTCATCGACAGCCTCTGGTCAGCCGAAGGCGGCTTCCATGGCTCATGGGCCGATGACGACCTCGACAGCGAGTACACCTTCTACGGCCTCCTCGCGCTCGGCCACGCCAGCGTGTAGCCCCAGCCACACGCCCAAATTTCTCGCGAGGAATCGACCTGATAGCTGTCTACCGATTCAAGCCGGACAGGCTCAACACGAGACCTACTCGGCAACCGCCGCAGGCCTGAGGTGCCGCTTGAAAAACGCCAGCCGTTTCATTGATCCATACGGAGTTTCAGCAGCACCATGCCCAACGCCCGGGATGACCACGAGTTCATGGTCTTTTCTGGCCTTCACCAAGGCAGCAGAAACCTGGAGTGTGCTTGAGGGGTCAACGTTCTTATCAAGTTCGCCGACGATCAGCATGAGCTGACCTTGAAGTTTGGAAGCATCAACCACGTTGGAACTTCGTTCATAGGCTTCATCAACCGGCCAGCCCATCCAGAGCTCGTTCCACCAGATCTTGTCCATGCGGTTATCGTGGCAGCCACAGTCGGCGACCCCCACCCGGTAGAACTCGGGAAAGTCGAGCAGACCCCGCAAGGCGTTCTGTCCTCCGGCGCTTCCGCCAAAAATCCCTACCCGCCCGAGGTCCATCCATGGTCGATCGGCTGCCGCCGCGGTCAGCCAGGCCACCCGATCCGGGAAGCCGGCATCTCGGAGATTCTTCCAGCAGACGTCGTGAAAGGCTTTGCCCCGCCAGTTGGTGCCCATGCCGTCGACCCGCACGAGTACGAAACCTTCTTCGGTGAACCGCTGCTGCCCGTGGTTGACGGCAAAGCTCACCGGCGAGTGAAAGCCGTGGGGCCCGGCGTAAATCTGCTCAAGGACCGGCCGCGGGGTAAGATCGTTGCTGGTGTTCCGCGGCCGGAAGATCACGCCATAAATCGCCGTCTGGTCATCCCGCCCCTTGGCCACGAACCGTTCAGGCATCACCCAGCCGCGAGCCAGCAACGCCGAGGCGTCAGCCCGACCGAGTTCGCAGACGAGGCTGCCGTCAAGAGCCCGCCGCAGTTCATGCACCGGCGGCAGGTCAACACGGGAATAGCTGTCGACGTACCAGCGACGATCCGGACTCCATTGCAATTCATGCGTTCCGTTGCCTGTGGTCAGCCTGCTGACTGCTCCGCTGTCCATGTCGATCTGAACGATGTGCGTGTGGTATGGATCCTCCCCAGAATTGATTCCGAGAACCTTTGCCGTCAGCGTCCGAGACTCCTCGTCGACCCGCATCACCTCGCGAACCATCCAATTCCCGCTGGTTAGCTGTCGCCAGCGACCGCTGGCAAGATCGACACGATAAAGATGATTGAAGCCATCCCGCTCGCTCATCCACAGCAACTCCTTCGCCGAAAGCCAGTGCATCCAGGTTTTGTGGGCATAGTCAACAAAGGTGTCAGACACCTCTTCGACGACCGTGCGGACAGCCCCCGAGGCCGCATCGACCGCAACCAGCCGCAGCACTTGGTGCCCCCGCTGGTTGTAAAGAAAGGTGAACGACCCACTGTCATCCGCCCAGCGAAGCCGGCTGATTGACCACGGGTTTTCAAAAAGTTCGCGGCTGATCGGAATTTCGCTGCCGTCTTTGGCAAACAGCCGAGGCCAACGCTGCGCAATCGTGTCGCCTGGCTTCAGGTAGTGAAGCGTCTTCAACCGCGGCTCGATGCGATCAACGGGCGAACTCTCCACCAGGTGCACGGGATGTTTCTGGGCCGGAGTAACATCCCAGACGACGACCTTGCCGCCATCTGGCGACCAGTGCGGGGGGCCGGCGAACGCCGCTGCTGTCGCCGGCAAAGTCGGCTGCCGTTTTGTTGTCGGTTCAACTGTAGAATCGCTTGCGGGTGATTCAGCCGGCAAGGCATTGTCGATCACCACCTCGATCGGCTGCCGTTCACCGCGAATCCACCCCATCGGCTTACCGGCTGCTTCAATGAGCCAGGCATGACCGGTAAAGGTGTGCTGGCGACGGGTCTGCTCGGACGCAAGCTCACCGTACGGGTGTCGCTTACCCTGGGAGTCAACCCAAAAGAGCCTGACCACCTCGGCTCGTCGGTTCTGAAAGATGATCGCTGTCTCTGGACCGTTTTTCACAGAACGGAGTGGCCGGGAATCTGGTCGCCGGATGGCACCCGCATGCACTTCCGCCGGCCCCAGCCGCCGGCGGGTAGCTGTCTCGGCATCAATCTCTTCGTACACCGGTGGTTCGCTCGGCCGCGACGATGAACCAATCACAAGCGTGGTGGGTGACGTCCAGCGGACGGTCGCGACTGGATCAAAGAGCAACGAGGAATCGATGACATCCCCACCAAAGCTTGCTCGTAAACTCCACCCAATCAAACCTGCCACTATCCAGCCCGCAACCCGACCGTTCATAGCCTCTCCCTCTTTTGGCTCTCTCGCCCGGGCACCAAGCAACCTCTGCGATCGGCTGCCGTGGATTCTGCCGTCAGAAGTCGCTGACTGCATGACCAGCGGTGAACTGGGCACGCCACCACTTCAAGCCCAGATCGGATGGCGACATTTCAGCCGACGCATCCTGCAATATGGACAGGCTTCCGTGACATGCCGCACGATTGCCTGCCATCGTGATCCTCCCATTAGCATACTCGCTCTCGAACCCGACAGCGTGTACGCTCGCCCTGCAGCACCCGGGCCAAGTCGGCCAGAAGCATTTTGCCGTTAGCCGGCTAACCAGAACGATTCGGCGAAAACACCGATGCCTGATCCTATGGCCCACCTTGTCTCATTGCTGGCCTCCAACGCTTTCGATACGCTGCGACGGCAGTCTCGGGAACAGTTGCTGGCCGCCCGCAATGCCACCGGCCACTGGACCGGCCAGCTCTCTTCAAGCGCGCTTTCAACCGCTACCGCAATCAATGCTCTGCGGCTGGCTGATGCCGCCAGCACGACGGCTGGCCAGCCCGCATCATTCGGCAGCCTGATTCGTCGCGGCTGTGACTGGCTGGCCACCACGCAGCTACCCGATGGCAGCTGGGGCGACACGACTGCCAGCCAAGGCAATCTTTCGACGACGCTGTTGGCCTGGTCGAGCCTGGCAGCCGTCGCCGCCGGAAAGCCACTTGCGCAGCCAGAGCTGGCGATCACCATCGACCGGGCCGCCAGCCGAATCTGCGACTGGACCGGAGGCCTCTCGGCTGAGGCGATCGCCGCTGCCCTCGCCGCTGCCTACGGTCGTGACCGCACCTTCAGCGTGCCGATTCTCACACACATCCTGCTGGCCGATCGGTTCGGCGACCATCGCACCACCGCTGCCTGGCGGGTCGTGCCGCAGTTGCCCTTTGAACTGGCGGCCCTGCCACAGCAATGGTTTCGGCTGGTCGACATGCAGGTAGTCAGCTACGCCCTGCCTGCGCTCATCGCCATCGGACAGGTTCGCCATGCCTTCCGCCCGGCGGTCGGCCCGGTCGGCTGGCTGCGGCAGGCAACAAAGGCCCGCACCCTGCGAACCCTTGAAGCAATCCAGCCTGACGGCGGTGGCTATCTTGAAGCAACACCGCTGACATCGTTCGTGACGATGAGCCTGGTGGCGATGGGGCTGGCCAATCACCCGGTGGCCCAGGCTGGCCTCGCCTTCCTGACCGCATCAGTCCGGCCCGATGGCTCCTGGCCGATCGACACCAACCTGGCCACGTGGAATACCACGACGGCGATTGCTGCCCTGTCGGCTGGCGGACGGCTGGCCGACAATCTCTCGGCCGCCGAGCAGGCGAGCGTTCGCATGTGGCTGCTTGAGCAGCAGTGGCGGCAGGTGCATCCCTACACCGGTGCCGCCCCAGGGGGCTGGGCCTGGACCGACCTACCCGGCGGCGTGCCGGATGCCGACGACACCAGCGGTGCAGTCCTGGCTCTGGCCACGCTTGCTGACGGAATCGGCACGGGTGAACAATCCGCTGCCGCGACCGCCGGCCTCGACTGGCTGGCGGGGCTGGCCAACCGCGACGGCGGCCTGCCGACTTTCTGTAGGGGCTGGGGCCGACTACCCTTTGACACCTCCTGTCCCGACATCACCGCCCACTTCCTGCGGGCGGCTGCGGCGTGGCCAGCCGCAGCTGATCGTCACCGCAAGGTCATTGCTCAGGCCCATCGCTACCTGGCAGACACGCAGCGGGGCGACGGCTCTTGGCTGCCGCTCTGGTTCGGCAATGAAACCCATCCCCAGCAGGCCAACCCGACCTATGGTACCGCCAAGGTGGTGCTGGCCACCGGCGACAGCCGCGGTATCGACTGGCTGCTGGGTGCACAGGCTGCCGACGGCGGCTTTGGGCCAACGGCAGGCCTGCCGGCATCAATCGAAGAGACGGCACTCGCAGTTGAGGCCCTGGCGGCGGTGATCCCCGGACTCGCCGACGGCCAGCGGTCAGCCCGGGTAGCTGCAGCGGTCTACAGGGGCATTGAGTGGCTGATGGCCGCGACGGCCGGCGGCAGTCAGTTTCCTGCTGCTCCGATCGGCCTCTACTTCGCCAAGCTCTGGTACTTCGAAGACCTCTATCCGCTCAGTTTCACGGTTGCCGCCTGTGAGCGAGCATGCCAGCTACCCGCACTCAGCCGAGTCTGACCTGCGCCGGTCGGCTCGGCTGGCTGACAACAGTGATGACTGCTTCGGCTGCAGCCTGCCAGTCGGTAGCCGTTGTTTCCCAACCAGCAGACAGCCGCAGCATGCCCCAGGGCTTATCCGTGGCAAGTCCCAGTCGTTCGGGCCCAATTGCTGCGACTGCCCGGGCCGTCGCCTCGCTGCCACTGCTGCAGGCCGATCCTGTCGAGGCAATGATGCCCTGCCGCTCAAGACCGGCCACCAGCCGGCGACCATCATGACCGGGAACAATGAGAGCCAGCGTGTTCCAAAGTCGCTCGGTGGCCTGACCCAGCACGATCACCTCGGGCAATGCCGCGACGATCATCTGCTCGGCCCGGTCGCGGGCCTGCCGGCGGGGTTCGATGGCTGCTGAAGAAAAGCTGTCGGTCTCGACAGCCAGTGCCTCAAGAGCCGCGACCATGGCCAGTACACCGGGCAGGTTCTCAGTGCCGGCCCAGCGGCCATTTTGCTGCGGCCCGCCGCGGTCGCCATGAAACAGTGTGGTGGTCTCGGGCACCACGAGAAAGCCGATGCCCTTCGGCCCGCCAAACTTGTGGCCACTGCCGGTCAGATAGTCGCACTGCCCAAGCGCATCTGCCGGCAGCCGGCCGATCCACTGGACCGCATCGGTATGAAAAGGAATCTGGCGAGACCGGCAGCACTCGAGCAGCTCCTGCCAGGGCTCAAGCACACCGGTCTCGTTGCTGGCGGCGAGCACCGAGACGATCGCCACCGCACTGTGCCGGTCAAGGACGTCAACAACCTTGTCCATCTCAACTCTGCCCGCCCTATCGACTGGCAACTCGACCACCCCGCCAGTCAGGGCGGCGGCAAATGATTCGGCGACGCAGGGATGCTCAAGCGGTGAGAGCACGGCACGCCCCGGCGAGGCCATGGCCACCTGCCGCGCAAGTGCGTTGTTGGCTGCCGTCGCCGACCCCGTAAAGAGAATCCGCTCGGCATCACAGCCAAGCATGTCGGCCAGCCGCTCGCGGGCATCCTCAAGACACTCTCGGGCCGCGGTCGCCGCCGCCGACAGGCTCGACGGGTTGTGCCAATAACGATCAGCCGCCTCCAGCCATGCCTCGCGAGCCGCCGGATGCAGCGGGCTGGTCGCGTTGTAGTCAAAATAGCGCACGGACAGCGTACTCGGAGATCGGCCGCGGGGTGGCGGGTTGGGTGTGTGTAGTGCGATTCGTTAGTCTACCGAATCATCTGTTCGACCCCGGGCTTGAGGCTTTTGATGGTGCGGCTCCACGCCTACCGGCAATAAACCCCGATACCGAGAAGCCCGGACCGCAAGTTTTGATGTTGCGCGTTCAGGGCGATCAGCAAAAAAGTCCCGCAAAAAATACACACTTCGAAGCCCGAAGCGCAAGCTGAGGGAAATCAAGCTATTTGATCCCCAGAAACGCATTCCCTCGGCTCGCGCCTCGGGCTTCCTGGATTTCGGTTTCACTCAGCGCAACATCAAAGAGCACAAGCTGAGGGGGACCCCGTTGTTCATCCACGAACCATATTCCCTCGTCTCGCGGCTCGGGCTTCCCGGCCGTTGGTTCCACTCACCATGCAGCCTTCCCCAACGCCTCCCCGCTCAACCACCGTCGCCTGGGTGCTGCTCGACTGGGCTGCCAGTAGCTTTTCAACGGTGCTGATCACCCTGATCGTCGCCTATGTTGAAAAAGTAGCCTTTGCCGACCGCCCCTGGGGACTCGACGCTGGTGTGATCTGGCCCTGGACCCTGGCCGTGGCGATGCTGGCATCGGCAATTCTCACCCCCGGTTTCTCAGCCTGGGCCGACCGTCGCAGGCGACATAAAACAGCCCTCATCGTCAGCGTTGTCACTGGGGTCGCCGCACTCGGCCTGCTGGCAGCCGCACCACCAAGCTATCGGCTTGTGGTGCTGGCCGGCGTCATCGTTGGAAATGTCGGCTTCGATCTGGCTGCCGTCTTCACCGGCAGCCTGCTGGCATCGATCACGACGGGGCGGTTGGCCGATCGGCTTTCGGCCTGGGGCTTCGCTGCTGGGTATGCCGGTGGAGCGATCGCCCTGGTCATCGCCACGGGTATCGTCACCGCCCATGCGTCACTCGGGCTTTCCGCTGCCGGCGGACTGCGACTTGCCTTCGCCTTCACGGGACTTTGGTGGTTGCTCTTCTCGCTGCCTGCGGCAGTCGCCCGGTTTGACGAGCCAGCCAACGGCGGCCATGCCGCCACAGCCACCGGCGAGCTCCTCTCCTTCGCCCGGTCGCTCTGGCGTCCTGATGATGCAGCAGCCCGGCAACTGGCCGCCACGCTGCTGGGCAGCATGCTGGTGCTCGGAACGGTCCAGACTGCAATCGCACAATTCTCCAGCGTGGCTCTGGAAGAGTTTTCCCTCAGTCCCGAGGCGCTCGTGAGGCTGGTGCTGCTGGTCCAGGCCGTGGCGTTGCCCGGTGCGCTCGCCGTTGGCTGGCTCTCGGAGACAGCAGGGCGCCGGGTCGCCGTCGTGTTCTGCCTGGCTGGTTGGATCAGCGTGCTCGTACTCGCCTGGTTCATTCAAACCGTGCCACAGCTCTACGGCCTGGCAGGCCTGCTGGCGTTGGTACTCGGCGGTGTGCAGAGCGTGATTCGGGCGACCGTGGCGGAAGCCTCGCCCGAGGGCAGGGCAGGGGTCACCTTCGGCCTGCTCCAGATCGGTGCAAAACTTTCAGGGGCCGCTGCCGGCCTGGCTTTCGGTGGGCTCTTCCTGCTGACCGGCCATCCTCGGGCTGGGCTGGTGGCACTGCT
>RFVE01000098.1 GCA_009922585.1 Planctomycetia bacterium | reverse complement strand
CCCCTCAAAATCGTTACCAGGAACCATCCATGAATACGGCAATCGGATTGATTGAAACCAAGGGTCTGGTCGGCCTCGTTGAGGCGACCGACGCGATGGCCAAGGCGGCCAACGTCACCATCCTCAAGCGGGTCGACATCGGCGGCGCTTTCGTCACGACCGTCGTCCAAGGCGATGTCGGCAGTGTCCGGGCAGCCGTCGAAGCTGGTGCCACCGCGGCTCAGCAGATCGGCGAACTGGTCGGCAGCCACGTGATTCCGCGTCCGGCCGAAAGCCTCACCGCAGCCTTCTTTAGCTGAGTCGGCAACTGCCGACTCAGCCGCACGGATGCACCCCCAGGCACCAGGAGAACACGCCGTGAAAGTGCTCATCGCCAACCTCGGCTCCACCAGCTTCAAGTACCGTCTCTTTGAACTTCCCGCCACGGCGGGGGGCGAGGGGGAGGAACGTGAACTGGCCCGGGGCGGCGTCGAGCGGATCGGTGCAGCCGAGAGCCGGGTCTTTGCCACCATCGGTGGTGAAGATGAACCCACCGTGATCGAAACGACCCTGCCAGTACCCGACCATGCCGTCGCACTGCAGGCTGCAATCGACCAGTTGACCGCCGACGGCGGACCACTGGAATCGATTGCCGACGTCGCAGCCGTCGGCTTCAAGGCTGTACACGGGGGTCGGGCCAGTGGCGTTGTGCGGGTGGACGACGAGGTGCTTGCCGCCATGGACGAAATGGCGGAGGTCGCCCCGGCGCACAATCCGCCTTACGTCAAGGCAATGCGGCAGCTCGCCGCACAACTCCCGGACGTGCCACTGGTTGCTGCCTTTGAGACGGGCTTCCACGCCACCATCCCCGATCGGAACGGCCGCTATGCCGTGCCGACGGAGTGGCTGGAAAAACATCTCGTCCGCGACGGCCAGAGCGTCGGCACCTCGATGGGGATGAGTCCGCAGTCGGGCCTGCCCCAGAACAACCGGGCCGGCGACCTTGACCCCTATGCGGTGCTCCACGTTGCCAAGGCAACCGGCCGGCCCTTCGAGGAACTGCTGGTCGAGCTTTCGACCCGCGCCGGACTGGCCGGCATGTCGGGCACCTCGGGCGACATGCGAGACCTGGAAGCGGCAGCGGCCAACGGCAGTGAGCCGGCCCGCGTGGCAATCGATGTCTATGTCGCCGCCATTCGGCACTGGCTTGGGGGAGGCATCGTCGAACTCGGTGGCGTTGATGCCATCGCGTTCGCCGGCGGAATCGGTGAAAACTCGCCCCTGACCCGGGCGGCGGTCGTGGCCGGCCTCACCGAGCTGGGCATCGAGATCGATCCGGCTGCCAACGCGGCGACCGGCAGCGGCGAACGACGGATCGAGGCGGCCCGCTCAAAGGTTGCCATCTGGGTCATCCCCACAAACGAAGAAATCATTGTCGCCCGCCAGACCCGTGACCTGCTGGTTAGCACCTGACTCCCCCAAACTCCTTTCGGAGATCGCCCCATGTTTGTTGCCCTCGTCACCGGCTCGGTTGTCGCCACCCAGAAGACGGCCACGATGACCGGACACAAGCTGCTCATCGTTGAGCCGTACCGCATCGACGCCGAAAACCGCGAGCGGCTGGTACCGACAGGCCGGACGTTTGTGGCGGTCGACTGCCTTGGGGCCGGTGAGGGCCAGTTTGTCCTCATTACCCAGGGTTCAAGCGCCCGCATGACACCCGAAACCAAGTCGCTACCGATCGATGCGGTCATCATTGGCCTGGTTGATGCCGTCCGCGTCGAGGGCCGCGAGGTCTTCTCCCGTGAAGCGGCCGATGCCGCCGCAAGCTGAACCGCAGCACCTTTTCCATTCACTTCTTTTACCCCGACAGATCAACCATGAGCCAGCCAGCCAACCCCGATATCAACTCCATCGTCCGCCAGGTGATCGCCCAGTTGCGGGCCGCTGGAGGCCCCGTTGCCGGCCCCGGCCGCGCTGGTCGCCACGGTATCTTTGCCACGGTCGATGAGGCAGTGGCTGCCGCCAGCGAGGCCTTTGAGCAGCTCGAGCAGCTCGGCATGGAGGGTCGCAAGCGGGCCATCGCCCACATCCGCCGGATTGCCATCGAGGACGCAGAAGAGCTCGGGCAGCTGGAATATGAAGAAACCGGCATCGGCCGACTCGACCACAAGATCGAAAAGCTCAAGGTGCTCGGCGACCGGGTACCCGGAGTTGAGTTCATGTCGAGCGAAGTCTTCAGCGGCGACCACGGGCTGGCCGTGATCGAGCATGCCCCATTCGGAGTGATTGGGGCCATCACGCCAGTCACCCACTCGCTGCCGACCATCGCCTGCAATGCCATCAACATGATTGCCTCGGGCAACACCGTGGTGGTCAATCCGCACCCCAGCGGCCGGCTGATCGCCGCCGAGGGCGTCCGCCGTTTCAACCAGGCGATCCACCGAGACCTCGGAGTCGACAATCTGATTTCGCTGGTGGCCGAGCCGACCCTCGAGACGGCCGGGGCCCTGTTTAACCATCGCGGCGTCAAGCTGATCTGCGTCACTGGCGGACCAGCCGTCGCCCGGGCTGCATTGCAGTCGAGCAAGCGGGCTATCGTGGCCGGCCCTGGCAACCCGCCGGTAGTCGTTGACGAGACCGCCGATCTCGACAACGCCGCCCGGTCGATCATCAACGGGGCTGCCTACGACAACAACCTGCTATGCATCGGCGAGAAACAGGTCTTCGTCGTCGATGCCGTCTTCGAGGCGATGCTGGCCGCGATGGAACGGGCCGGGGCGCTGCGGCTTTCAGCCAGCCAGGTCGACCGGTTAACGGAGCGGGCCATCGTGATGGTGGGTGAGGGCGAACATCGCCACCCTGCTCCGGCCAAGGAACTGCTTGGCAAGGACGCATCGTTGCTGGCCGAAGCTGCCGGAGCCAATGGCCATGACGGTCTCGAGCTGGTCTTTGGCGAGACCGACGTCGACAACCCATTCGTGCCAACCGAGCAGATGATGCCCTTCCTGCCGTTCGTCCGCTGCCGCAATGCCGACGAGGCGATCCAGCGGGCGCACGAAAGCGAGCACGGTTTCCGGCACACGGCAGTCATTCACTCCAACGACGTCCGCAACATGACTCGGATGGGGCGGCTGCTCGACACGACCCTGTTTGTGAAAAACGGCCCGAGCGTCGCCGGCCTCGGCCTTGGCGGCGAGGGCTACCTGTCGTTCTCAATCGCCACGCCGACCGGCGAGGGCGTGACCACCCCGCTGACCTTCACCCGGCAGCGTCGCTGCACGCTGGTCGACGACCTCCGGGTGCTCGGCAGCCCGGCGGCGATCCGCTGAACCACTCCACACGCTCAACACACTTTCAGCCACCCATGCAACTCGCCCAGGTCATCGGCACCGTCATCAGCACAGTCAAGCACAGCTCGCTTGCCGGGGCCAAGCTGCTGCTGGTCCAGCCGCTGCTGGCCGACGGTGTGGGTGCTGACGGCGACCCGCAGGTTGCCATCGACACCCTCGGCACCGGCACCGGTGACCGCGTGATCATCACCAGCGACGGCCGAACCCTGCGGGACACCCTGGGTGACCCGCGAACCCCGGCCCGCTGGAGCACAGTTGCCCTCTCAGCCGCATCCACCGCGAGACTGCGAAGGCCGGCCAGCCGGCAGTGGCCGCGGTACCGGCCCCAGCCGCAGTCGCCACGGTGACGCTGACAGACCGGGTGGTCTCCGCTGAACTTCTCGAGCAATTGCCTGCCGACACCACTGCAGTCCAGCTTCCCCGACGAGCTGTCATCACCCCCTCGGCCCGGGATATCGCCCGCGACCGAGGCATCAGCCTCGTTCCCGCCGCACCTCAGCCTGCCACCAGAACTGCTCGGCCGCTGATTATCGCCCGGGCCGAATGCGAAGCCGACTGCTCGGCCCTCACCGCCCGCCTCAACCGGGCCATCCCGGCAAGTCAACAGATTCCCGCTGCGGGCCTCGTTAGCGGCCTGGCCACGCTGGCCGATCACGCCGGCCGAGATGCAGCCCGTGGTCTGCTGCTGACCAGCAACCCAGCCCTAGCCTGTGTCGCCGCCAACCGGCATGGCAGCCTGCGGGCCGTGACGGCCGACACTGTGGCTGGCCTTGAGGTGGCAGCGGCAGCCTGTGCCGCCAATCTGCTGGTGATCGACCCCAGTCGCTTTTCAGCCACCAGCCTTGAGCGCATGGTGGTCGCCTTTGCGGCCCGCGATAGCTCCCCTCCACCAGCCGTTCTGACGGCAGCTCCTCCACCAGCCACGGCCACCGCCTGCAGCTGCCAGCACTCGCATTAATCCGAAAAACCCACATTTGAAACCCTCCACTATGCGAATCGGCCGCACCATTGGCAGCGTCACCCTGGTCAACGCCCATCCCAGCATGCGGGGTGGCATCCTGCGAATCGTCGTCCCACTGCGACAACAGGACCTCGGTGCAGAAGACGGCCCAGCAGAGCCGCTGGTCGCCTGGGACTCCCTTGGGGCGGGCGACGGCCAGTTGATCGCTTTCAGTGAAGGGGGCGAGGCGGCACAACCGTTTCAGCCCGACCCGAAGCCGGTCGATGCCTACATCGCCGCCCTGATCGACCGGATTGACCAGCCCAACCCGAACGACCAGCCAAAAACCTGACAACCCGCCAGCCGACCGCAACCCAAACCATGGGGAATAGTTGAGCAACAGCGACAGCCCGCAGCGATTCGCCTGTCTGCAAACTTTCCCACATTCAAACTGCTTTCCCACCATTCACCCAAAGCCCTGAGGAACACCAGATGGCCATCACCACCACCGACAAGTCACTCGCCGCACTCAAAGAAGAGATCTGCGACATCGGCCGCCGCATCTACAACAAGGGCTTTGCCGCCGGCAATGACGGCAATATTTCGTTCCGGCTGAATGACAACGAGGTGCTCTGCACGCCTACGCAGATTTCAAAGGGCTTTATGAAGCCGTCCGATCTCTGCATCGTTGACATGGAGGGCAATCAACTGGCCGGCCAACGGAAGCGGTCGAGCGAGATCCTGCTCCATTTGACAATCATGAAGGACCGGCCCGACGTCAACTCGGTGGTCCACTGCCACCCGCCCCACGCCACCGCCTTCGCCGTGGCCCGCGAGCCAATTCCGCAGTGCGTGCTGCCGGAGGTCGAGGTCTTTCTGGGCGACATCCCGATCACCAAGTACGCCACCCCCGGCAATCAGGACTTCGCCGATACGGTCCGGCCCTTCGTGAAGGACTCAAACGTCGTGATCCTTGCCAACCATGGCACGGTCAGCTTCGGCGAATCAGTCGAGCGGGCCTACTGGTGGACTGAGATTCTCGACGCCTACTGTCGGATCCTGATGCTCTCGAAGGACCTCGGCCGGGTCACCTACCTGTCGAAGGATGAAACTCAGGAACTGCTCAATCTCAAGCAGCAGTGGGGCTTCAAGGATCCGCGGCTCGACAAGGGCATGGAGAACTGCGACATCTGCGCCAATGACGTCTTCCGCACCAGTTGGGGCAACACCGGGGTCAGCCGCAAGGCCTTCGACGCCCCGCCTCCGATGGGCGCTGAGCGGGCGGCCGCCACCAGCGTTGACTACGAAGCAGTTGTCAAGGCGGTCACCGAACAGGTCTGCAAGGAACTTGGGCTGTCGGCGTAGCGGACAGTGCATGGTGCAGGAGTCATAAGGAAGAGTCTGCAGATGAATCACCACGACGGCACAAAGGATACGAAAACGGTGCTCCGTGGCACGAGGCGCCGACATCATCAAGGAACTGATTATCGACAGCGTTCGCGGCGGAAGCGTCCGGTGCAGGTGCGGCTTCACGTTGGAGAACCCGCGAGTTGCCCCCAGCGTCCTGTGCGGTCCCTCCTGCGTGCCCTCCGTGCCTTCGTGGTGAACCCCACCGGCAAATCCGCAGAGGCTCATCAATCCCCCATTCAACTCACCCTCTTCAAGGAGCACTCATGAAAGTCGGAATTATCGGTGGCGGCGGTATCGTCGGTGCCTCAGCGGGTTTTGCCCTCCAGCTTGGCGGCATTGTTCACGAAATTGTCATCGTCGATGTCAACGCCGACCTGGCCGATGGGCAGGCCCTCGACATGATGCATGGCGCTCCGGCAATTGCCGATCAGGTAATCACAGCAGGTGGCTACGAAGATCTGGCCGATGCCGATCTGATCTGCATCACGGCGGGCCTTCGCCGCAAGCCTGATGAGAGCCGACTGGCGCTGATCAATCGCAACGTCGTGCTGTTCAAATCGATTCTTGAGTCAATCAAGTCAGCCGGCCACAAAGCCGACGCCACTGTGCTGGTGGTGAGTAACCCGGTCGACATCCTCACCTATCTGGCCGAACAGGAGCTTGGCCTGCCGCAGGGCCGGGTGATCGGCCTCGGCACGCTGCTCGACACGCTGCGGTTCCGCAGTCTGCTGGCCCTCAATCTCAAGGCCCCCGCCACCCAGGTCGCCGCGGTCATCCTCGGCGAGCACGGCGACAGCATGGTGCCGATCTGGTCGAGCGCCAGCATCGGCGGCTTGCCGCTGGAAAAATATCCCGGCTACACCACCAAGCTTGGGCAGGACACCTTCACCCGCGCCAAGACCTCGGGCGCTGAGATGATCAAAAAGAAAACCGGCGCCGGCTTTGCTGTCGGAGTCTCGATTGCCGAGGTGATCCACGCCATTGCGCTTGATAGCAAGCGGATCCTACCGGTTTCAACCGTGCAGCGGGGCTGCTACGGACTTCGCGACGTCGCCCTGTCGGTGCCCACGGTGGTCGGCCGAAAGGGTGCCGAGCAGACCCTCGAAGTCGAGCTCTGGCCCAAGGAGGTCCAGGCCCTCAAGCGATCCGGCAACGTGCTGCAGGAAACCCTCGGTCAGGTCCTCGCGGCGTCGTGACTCGTTACGTCCGCTGGCACCCGTTCACTGCGAACGTTCCGAGAGATTCCTCGTTGCCCGCAGAAGTCCCTGCACGCGATTTGATGGTGCGCTGAGCGGAACCGAACTCCGAGAGGCCCACAATACGAGTGTTGATGGTTCGCTTCGCAGGACCACCGTCCAGGAAGCCCGAGGCGCGAGCCGAGGGAATGCGTTTCGGGGATCAAATAACGTGCATTCCCTCAGCTTGCGCTTCGGGCTTTTAGGCACAGGCTGTTTACCGATCTGTTTGCTAATCGCCGCGAACACGCACCATTAAAAGCCGTAGCCTGCGGGCCGTGACGCCCCAGAGCCGCACGGTCTCGTCCCAGCCGCCGCTGAAGAGCCGCTGCTCAGAAGGGCCGAGAGCCACCGCCCAGGCAGCATCAAGATGACCGGAAAGTACCTGAAGTGGTGATGGCTCGTGGGTGTTCCAGAGAATGACCTTGCCGGTATCGGTAGCTCCAACAACAAGTGGCTCATGCCGGCAGGCGGCAATTTGCCAGATTTTCCCAGTCGCTCCGGTCAGGGTCATCACAAGTTGCAGGCTGGGCGTTCCAGTCAGGTTTTGCCCTGGCAGCCGCCAGAGTTTCACCTGACCATCCGCCCCGGCAGAGGCAACGTCCCACCCGCGGGCTGGCTCGGGGTTCCAGCAGACACTGTTGACCTGCCCACGATGCCTTCCGGCCCGACACCATTCCCGTCCCTCCAGCGTGACGATGCGAACGAGGCCGTCCTCGCAGCCAGTCACCAACAGGCCATCACCACGCGGGGAGAAGGCAACCGTAAAGACCCTGCCTGGGTGTTTGAGCAGTCCTGCCGGCTCACCAGTTGCTGTCCAGAGCCTGACAGTCTTGTCTTCACCGGCGGTGGCAATGGCTGTGCCATCCACTGACGCTCCCGCCGCAAAAACCCGTCGTCGGTGCCCACTGAACTTCCCCACCAGTTCCAGCTCATCGCCACCAGCGGCCGCAGCACCGCCATCGGTGAGGAGCCGGTAATGCCCCACAAACCCATCGTCGGCCGCCACCAGCAAGTCATCTGAGCCGGGGAGCCAGCAGAGTCCATTGATGGGGCCGGCACCGGTATCTATCCCTGCCAGCCGACTGCCAGTGGTCGAGTTCCAGACCGACAGCCTGCCCGCGACCGTTCCCACCGCCAGGCGGTAGCCATTCGCCGAGGAGGCGAGACATTTCACCGGCTCATCGAATTGCAGTCGCGGCTGGGGATCTCCCCTGCCGTTCCAACGACGCAGCGTGCCATCAGCCGATGCCGTCAGGACGGCCTCTCCACTCTGGGCCACCGCGACGGCCCAGATACTGGCGGCATGACCGCTCAACTCTCGCGGCGGTAGCTGGCCTGTCACCTGCCAACTCCGCAACAGGCGGTCGCCGCCGGCTGTCACCAGCCGGTCATTGCCGACAAACCGTACCGCGTTGACCCGCACCGGATGATCGAGCCGGCGGCGTTCATCCAGCGACGCCAGGTCCCACAGCCTGACTGTTTGATCCTCCGACGCCGACGCCACCAATCGGCCATCTGGCGCGAACGCCACCGAGAAGACCCGACCTTGGTGACCCAGCAACTGCCCGACTGGCTCAGCCGTGTCAACGTCCCAAAGCCACACGCTCCCATCACGAACTGCCGCCGCCAACGTTGTGCCATCCGGCGAAACGGCAACACCATAGACGCTGTTTCCGACCGGACCGTACGAGCGGATCAGTTTCCGTTCGCGGGTGTCCCAGAGCCGCACAACGCCGTCTCTGCCTCCACTGAAGAGTCGCTCGCCTGTCGGCAGAAATGCCAGCCCGTAGATTCTTTGGGTTGAGGCATCGAGTTGTTCAGGTACGTCTGGCCGCTCAGGGGCAATCAGCATGATCGTACCGGCAGATCCAGCAACAGCAGCCAGCCGACCAGACTGGGAGACTGCGGCAGCCCAGATGCGGCCCCCCGGCAGACTGACCCGCCCAAGCGGCGCAAGGCCGTGACCGCGCAGTGAAAACATCACCGCGTCACCGGCAGCATCACCGGCAACTGCCAAGCGACCGCCAGCCGCAACGGCAACAGCCGTCAACCCGCCTTCGGGGTTGTTCCAGGCTGCCACTGCCTCATCCAACCCAGCCCGCAGGCAGTGAACTGCCAGCCCGTCATTGGCCGGTAGCGAGCCAGAATTGGGTGGGACTGTGACTGCCGCCAACGCGGCCTGCCGGTCGTCCAACAGCCGGCTGACCGTGGCTGGCTCATGCTGGCGGCCGGCCGCCACCGCCTGCCGCAGGAGTGCCCCCGCCAGGCTCACCCGCGCCGCGTCGGCTGCCCGCACGGCTCGTTGTCGTTCCCGACTGTTGGCAATGGCGAACGCTCCGATCACGGTGAATGCAGTCACGGCCATGAGCACCATCGCCACCGACAGCATCGTGACCGCCGGATGCCGGCGGGCCCAGCGGCTGATCCGCTCCACCCGGCCTGGCCGGCGGCACCGCAGCAGCCGTCCTGACTGCCACCGGCTCAGTTCTGCGGCCAGTTCCCACGCCGTCGCAAACCGTTTTACCGGATCGACGGCCAGGCAGCGGCCGAGGATCGCGGCCAGATCGGCCGCCGCGTACGGTGAGCAGCCCGACGCTTGCGCGGCGGCCTTTCCCTCAGCCAGCAGAAACGAATTCTCATTAGCGGTCGTCAACAGTGCCTGAGCTGCCGCCGGTGTTTCTGGCTGTCTGGTTGGAGGCCGGCCAACGACGAGCTCATACAGCACCAGCCCTAGGCTATAGATATCACTGCGGGCATCAATCAGATCATCGCGGCCCGCCAGCTGTTCCGGGCTCATCGCCCCCGGCGTGCCGACAATCCGCCCGACGGGTTGGAACCGGTCATGGTGCCGATGATCGAAGCGGCGGCCGATACCGAAGTCGATCAGCTTGAGAACGCCCTGCCGATCAACGAGGAGATTCGATGGTTTAACATCAAGATGCAGCACCCCCTTGGCATGGGCTGC
>RFVE01000097.1 GCA_009922585.1 Planctomycetia bacterium | reverse complement strand
GCAGATTGGTCAACGAGTCGCACCAGATGATCGCATGGATGCCGACCGTCGGTCCATCCTTGAGAATGGTGACAAGGTTTTGAGCCGGTGTCGCGGCCTGTTCGCCTGACATTGAGAAACCGAAGTCATTCTCATTGCGACGCATGTCGCGGAACCGGCCCAGGTCGCGGATGACGACAAAGACACTCTCAGCGTCCAGGATCTGCCCATCCAGTCGTCGCTGGACTTCTCCCGCGATGTCCCCGAGGGCTTCGGCCACCGCCAGCCGGCCGACCACCTCAATCTCGTGCGGCAGAAATTCGGCCAGCCGGCTGAGCATCGTCTCGGGGTGTTCCTCGGCGATCGCCGGCTCGAACAGCACAAATCGGCCGGCCCGACCCAGGCTACCGCCGGGGTGTGGGTCACAGCCCGCCGCCAGGCTGACCATGGCCATCGAAAGAATCCGTGCTGCCAGATCCTCACGCTGGCCCACGATCAACAGGTTGGTGCCGCCCTGCCGCCGGAACGTGGCAACAGTTGGATCCTTGATGGCGATGGCATCACCCAGCCAGGCTTGTGGGATGACTGGTGGTGATCCCCCCAGCGTGCCGCTGTCGAGCAGTTCAGTCAGCAGGCGGTTGGCGGCCGGGTTGGCAGCCTCATTACCGTCAAAGACCAGCCGCGGTAGGGCGGGAATGTCGGGCCGCGAGTCGGCAAGATCGCGGAGTTTGCCGAGGAAGCGTTCCCGTCGCTCTTCTCCCAGCCAGACAACCTGGAAGGGATTGTTGCCCTCGACCATGCCGTTGGCGTCATTGTAAATCGCCTCGCCGGGACGGGTCAGCAGCCGGGCTGCGGTGTTGTCCTCGCTGAGGATCAGACTGCTGTCAGCTTCGTTGCATTGCAATGCCACCCGCACCGCCATCTGTCCCATCGTTGCCCGTGGCAGGCTGTACGAGCCCCCCAGCGTCTGGGAGCCGAGCAGCACATGCATGCCGAAGGCTCGGCCCTGGCGGACCAGCCGGTCGAGCACCAGGGAACAGTCCTGGGCCAGTTTGTCATCCTCCACGAAGAGTTCCTGAAACTCATCGATGATCAGCATGATCCGGGGCATTGGCTCGGGATGGCCGCTGGCCCGGTAGCCGGCCAGATCCTGAACCGACAGTTCTCGGAACAGGTCGCCGCGCCGCTTCAGTTCACGGTCAAGCTGCTGGAGGACTGACAGGCCGAACTCGCGCTCACTCTCGATGGCGATGACTCGGGCGTGTGGCAGGCGGTAGTGATCGTAGAGCTTGAACTCAACGCCCTTCTTGAAGTCAATCAAATAGAACTGAATTTCGTTCGGGCTGTAGATCAGCGCCAGATTCGTAATCAGCGCGTGCATCATGGTGGACTTGCCAGAGCCGGTCTTTCCCGCAATCAGCACGTGCTGGCTGGTGCCCTTGCCCAGCTTCATCGAGAGTGTCTTTTTCGCTCCGGCGGGCCCCAGTGGCACATCGATTCCCTTGGCGGTGTCGCCTGTCCACCATTTGTCTTCCGGCGGGGCGACTCGGTCAAAGGGCACCTCGACCCGCTTGGCCGCGACCGCCGCCTTGCCGACCCGCTGCACGATCTGGGTAAAGATCTGGTCATCCGGTGACTGTTCGGCTGTCAGCGGCCACTTGGAGAATTCGGGGTCGACCCAGGTGAATTGGCCATCCTTCAGGCTGACGCTCGTGGTGTGTGCCTCGAGGTCGGCAAGTGTGAAGTTCGACGGCAACTGGGCGGTGGTGTCGAGTGAAACAATGGGGTAGACGCCGCAACGGGCCCCTGAGGTGGCAATGCTCGCCAGCCGCCGGGCGGCAGTCTCAGTGAAGTTGGCCGGGAAGTTCGCCACCACGACAAACCGGTAGGGTTCAGGCACCTCAGCCTCGGCGTTGTAATCGCCGATGGAACGGTACTCGTTGCGAAGATACTTCTGGATCACCAGTTCCATCTGTTCGGTGATGTCAGCCAGCCGCTGCTCAATCAACGGCGGTTCGGTCCAGATTCGGCTGGTCACCAGCAGTTCGTCATGGTCGGCGAGGTGCATGAAGCCGGCAAACTGTTTGCCAAGACCGAGCGGATCGATGATGGTGAATCGGCTCTGGCCCGGCGGCAGCCCGGCGGCGATCCGTAGCATCAAGGCCTGAAGCAGCCCGGAAGCGGTCTCCTTCTCGGCAGGGTTCATGCGGATGACGAGGCCCGCCTCATCCGGGAAGTCGCTGAAGGCTGGCTGCTGCCATGACGCTGGTCCGAAATTGTTGAGCTCTTCGTGGCTGGACACGCCACCGGCGATTCCCGCCATTGAGATCGTCAGCTTTCCGAATCGTAAACCGGGCGGGCTGATGGTGGGCAATGCTGCCGACCCGTCGGCCAGTGACTCCCAGCTTTGGAAGGCATTGGTGTCGATTGCCTCAACCGCCTTGAAGATTCGCCCGGTTTCTTCCCGAGTCGATCGCCAGCTGGCCGTCAGGGCAGTCCAGCGTTCGTCACGCTTGCGTTCAATTTCAGCCTGCTGCTCTTGCTGCCGGGCCTCGATAGCAGCGATTTTTTCATCACGCTGATGCTCGGCGGCCGTGATCTGTGCGGGGTAGGTCTCTTCCAGTGCCTGGCGGCCGCGTTCTTTTTTTGTCTGAAGCGCCGCAAGCTTTGTTTGGTACTGCGACTCGAGGTCTGCCAAGGCTTTGTCGCGGATCTTTTCTGCCTTGCCGCCGGCACTGCTGGACGCCTCCTCACGTTTTCGTCCCCCAGCAGAAAACTCTTCCTCGAGTTTGGTGAGCTGTCGGTCGAGTTTCTTTGCCATGGCCTGCTGGCAGGCGACGAAGCAGCGAATAAGTTGAGCCCTTTTTGCCGTGAGTTCGCCGATGAGTGTGGCTGCTTCTTTCCGGGCTTGCCCCGCCTTTTGCCGTCGCCAGGTAAGCCCGCCGGCAACACCAAGAACCAACGGCGTGAAAGCTGCGACAACGGTGGACAAGGCCTTGGGCATGCCGAACAGTTCTGCTGGCAAAACAAACCAGGCGATCGCGGCCAAAACGATGGCCAGCACGAGTGGTACTGCAAAAATGGCAACCAGCACCCCATCACCGAACGCCCAACGGCCGCTGGGCAGCCGGCGGATCCGACGGGCATCTTTCGTGACAGTGTCAGCCAGTTCCTCGAAAAAGGTGAACAGTTCCTTGCCAGTCGGTAGTGGTTCTGCGTCTGGCGCTGCCACGGCGTCCGTTGCAGCGGCGGTCGTGTCGCCTTCACCCACATCTAATGCTGGGTCGACAGGAGATTCGGCTGCTGACGCCGACGGCAACTCGGGGAAACGCGACCCCTCAACAACAGCCGCCTCCACGCCCCATTGAGCAAGCACATTTCGAGACTTTTCGACAGACTCCTCAGCCTTTTCAAGTTTCTGGTCGAGAGACGCCGAGGCCCGTTTGGCTGCCTTCTTGGCGTCCTCCAGCTTTTGCTGGTGATGTTCATTGAGCGAGATCTCCTCGTATTCGAGATCCTCGCTGCGTTCCTGTTCGCTGGTCGCACTGCTGCTGAATCGTCTTGATGGCCTCTGCCGCCTTGGCGTTCAGCTTCGTCGTTCCGGCAGCGAAAGCCGCGGCGATTTCTTTTTCGGCCTGCTCTCGGGCGGCGGACTCGCGGCGAAGAATGGTGAGTTGCTCGCGGAGAACGTCCCGGTCATACCAGGATCGATCGGTCGGCGAAGCAGCCTGAGCGTCGGGGGTCGTCTCGGGGGAGGAATCTGTAGCCATGTCGGTGAGCAAAGTGTCGCTGAATCACCAGGCAAGCCGGTGAAGGCAACGCCTAAAAGGTGGTGTGATCGCCGACATCGCGTTCGGCACGGTCAAGGATTTCGGCCAGGCGGCCAATTGCTTCGAGCATCTGTTTCACCTCCGGAGTGAGCGGCACCAGAAACTCTTCATGGAACTGTTTGGCGGTTGCATCGTTCCAGGTGTCAGTCGCCTGATCCCATTTGATGCCAAGGTGCTTGACGGCCAGGGCCAACTTGGCGGCGCCGCTGGAGAGGTCGCAGGAACTCATGGGGCGTCGGTCTCCGGGGCTGCCGCTGTCTCAGCTGATTCATCGGCCTCATCGAGTTGCCTGGTGACGGTGGCGGCATTTCCTGAGCCACTTCCCACCTGCCCCCGTGGGCCGGTCGTGTTGCGGTAGTTTTCAAGTGCCTTGAGTTTGCGGTCGAGCGCTGCGATCGCTCGTGGGCAGTCGACATCGAGGACTTCACGGAACCGCACCAGCCGCACGCATGCCTCCCGAAACTGTTGCAACACGACTGGCGTCCAACGCCGAACCAGTTCAGCCTTCTCCTCCGCCTGAGCCAGCCGCTTGCGGGCCTTTTCGAGAGCCTTCTTCTCCTCAATGCATGAGGGGGTGTTGTCACCGACCTTCTTGTAGGCCCGGCAATACTCGAGGTCTTTGATGGCCTGATTCACCGCTTCTGCCGCCCTGCGGATCTCGGCTTTCCAATAGCCGGCCCGATCGACTGTGATGTAGTCAATTCCCCGCTGGCCTTCAATCTCGATGTCGGCCAGCGCCTGGCCCGAGTCGTGTGCGTAGGCAATCAGGGCCGCCCTGACAAAGGCCAGCGTGTCGACCGATTTGACGTCTGCCTGAGTGGACATTGTTCGTGCGGGACTCCTGGGCGGTGAACTTACCGCTGCTGCTGGTACTCTTCGACCCGTTCCGCTTTGCGGATCAGGTAGGGCACATACTCGCCGGTCGACTCCACGAAGCGGGCGAAGGTGGTCAGTTGCTGCTCAAAATCTTCGGCAAACTTCTGGTGCTCCTGGTCCCGCCAGGTGGACGACAGCGCCTGCAACTGCCGCTGCACCGTCTGCATCTGACCCAGTACCTCGGTGCTGAAATGCCGCAGGCGGGATGCGAAGCGACGAAGTTCCTGTGGATCGACTATTGCCTGTCCCATTGCTCTCTCCTATTGGTGGCAAACCGTGCGGTTGGAGGAAGCGGGTTGGAGGATTACCTCCCGCCCGTTCCCTACCTGCTATCCTAACGGGTGCAGGGATGCTGCGGGAACCGGCGGCGTCCATGCGTTTGCCGTCGGACGTCCGCGTTGTCCGATCGAGTGCCACCACCGAGCCTTTTTTGCCCCAAACCTTGAACATGAGTACCAGCCGATGAGCCAACAGACCACCACTCAGCCCGCCACCCAGCAGCGTCCAGCCGCCGCCCGGCCCGGCAGCGAAGCCGGTGATGACACGGCATCGGTCGAGCCGGCGATCGGCTGGCATTGCACTCACACGTTCTACACATTCGACCGGGGGCGGTTGGCAGACCTCTCGGCGGCGGACCGGGCGGCCGGCCTGGAGGCATTTCGAGACATTTTGGACGGTGACGCTGAGCAGCCGGTGCGACTGCAGAAGTGGATCGTTCCGGGCCACAAGGCGGACTTCGGGCTGATGGCACTCGATCCATCGCCTCACGCGGTCGATGGTGTGCACCAGCGGCTCCTCGCCAGCCCGCTGGGGTCGGCGATTACGCCGACGTATTCCTTTGTCGGCCTCACCGAGGTGAGCGAATACCTGCCGACCGTTGAACAGTTTGCCGCCAAACTTGTCAGGCATGGAGAAGACCCGGAAAGCCCCAGCTACAAGGCCAAGGTTCAGGGCTACGCTGCCCGAGAGCCAATGATGCACAAGGCCCGGCTCGAGCCGGACTTTCCGGCCTGGCCCTGCGCCTGCTTCTATCCGATGAATAAGAAACGCAAGGTGGGTGAGAACTGGTTCACCCTGCCGTTCTCGGAGCGGAGCCGGCTGATGGCCGAACACGGGGCCAGTGGCATGAAGTTTGGCGGCAAGGTGAGCCAGCTGATTACAGTTTCGGTTGGCCTCGACGACTGGGAGTGGGGAGTGACGCTCTGGGCCCGCCGCCCGGAGTTCCTCAAGGAGATCGTCTACACCATGCGGTTCGACGAGGCGAGTGCCCGCTACGCGGAGTTCGGGCCGTTCTACACCGGCTACATCGCCTCGGCTGAAGAGATCCTGCGGCATTGCCGGCTGCAGGGGTAAGGTAGCGTCAGTCTTTTTCGCCCGGGCTGGGCTTGTCGGCCGCCTTCGAAAAGATCAACTCCACCGGCGTTCCCTGGGGTGGAATGCGTTCGGTATAGGTGTCGAATAACAGCGCTTCGTTGGCCTGCGAACTGGCGATCGGCAGATCGAGCATGGCGGTGGGGAAATTGGAGACGCATACCAGGTCACCGCCGTCGGCCTGGTAGTACTCGATGCCAGTGGATGGGTCTTTCCAGAACTGGCTGCCCGCGAATACCCAGTCGCACTCAAGTTCTCTGCCGGTCCGGCTATTCCGTACCCACTGCCGAGCCGGTCGGCAGTGTTCAGCTTCGGCATCCCGCCAGCAGACGTCGATAGCCACGGCATCCCCGGTCGCGGGACGGTATTCACCTTCGAATGAGGCCGGGCTGCCGGGCTTCAGGCCAATCGCCAAGAGCGCTGTGTGAACCAGTCGCGCGGGAGCATCGACGACCACGATCGACTCATGTTCTTTTGTTTTCGACGGACAGGCAAAGAATTCGATGGGGCCGTCTGCAAGCGCTACCCGTCCACCGACGACCACTCGCTTGCCCGGCAGGTCAATCCAGACGGCGGCATCGGGGGACAGCCGTTTGAGCGTCGGGTGAGGGTCACTGGCGGTGGAATCAGATGCGATCGCTAGTCCTGGCCAGCCGGCAATCGCCAACAGGCAGCCGGCAATGGCGGTGGTATATGGCGGAGAGATCGCTGACATGGCATGCCCTGAGAAAGATGGTACGGGCCGGCTTTTTGATGATTCGACGGCTGGTATAGTCTGGGTTGTCGCGGAACCACTGCTCCCATCGTACGATTTTTCGTGCGGCAGGGAGTTTACCTTGTCGGGGGCCGCGGTCTGCTGTGGGTATGAGCGGAAGGCGCGGAGGCAACCGAATGGCTGGGGTGAAACAACAAAAACGGCCGAACCGTGACGTCGCGGCGGTCAACGGTCGGCCGGCGGAGGCGAAACCCTCGGCCAACGGAGCGGCTGCCGAGACGACCACTGCTTCCAACGCCAGCCAGCCAGCAGCAGTACCAACGGCAGTTTCGCGGTCTTTCGCGGGAGGCCGCCGGCTGACGAGAAGGCGGCTGCACGAACAGCTTGCCAGGGCCGCTGCCTCCTGCCAGAACCGATCGCTCGTCCAGCGAATCAAACGGCTAGCCCGGGTGTTGACGAATAAACCCTTCGATGAGCAGCGCCGTCGGCAAGGCGGTGTGTTGCTGGAAGGCTGCCTCGATGCTGTGGCTGAGACAGCCGATCTGGCGGATCGCTGTGTTGCCTGTGAAGCGATTGCCTGGGGGCTTGCCTGGCTGGTCCGAAACAAGCAGGCCGATGCGACGGCCGGTGGTCTGCTCCAACGACTGGTTCAGGCGGCATCTACGACGATTGACGGCGAGCCACTTGAGCGGGAGGGGGCTGCGCCGTTCGTACTGACACTGGCGGGACTCTTCGCAGACGTTGAGGATTGCCGTGCCATCGGTGTCGCGGTGCGGGACCACGTCGAACAGGACATTGCGGCGACGGTTGGCGAGATGGGGGGCATCCGTGCCACGACGGCCGATGAAATGCTCGGGAAACTCTGCAACTGGTTGCGGTGTCAAGAGTCACTTGCCGCCACCGGTGCGGCACCTTTTTCGAAGCCGACGCTTAAGGCGATCGATCGGGCCGTCGAAGCGGCCGTCCGGCTGCTTGGCCGGGCTGGACGTCCGGTGACCGATGTGGCACCCCTGCCGCCGGGGATGGTCGAGCCGTTGCTGCGGGCGGCCCGCCGGGGCCGCCGCAAGCTGGCAGCGACAGTCACGGCTCTCACTGAGGGGCGGGACCTGGCGGGCACGAGACGCTGGAATGAAAAAGGGCTGCTGGCGGGCTCATTCCTTGACCAGCAGTCGTCCGTTGCGGTACTCCGCAGCGGCTGGACCCGGGATGCCGTCCGGGTGTTGGTCACCTATCAGTCGGATGTGCCGAGGCTGGAGATCGCGGCCGGAAGCCGGCTGGTGGTTGCCGGTCCGTGGGAGCAGGCTGTCGACCGCAACGGGACCGCAGTGCCGCTGGCAAGCGATTGGCGGGCGAGTCGCTGGGAGGCCAATGACGAGGCGGTCTATTTTGAAATGGTGGCTGATCTGGCTGACGGCCTGCGGCTGGAGCGAGCAGTGCTTGTGCTGGCTGCAGACAATGTGGTGCTGCTTGGTGATGCTGTTGTGCTGCCGACCGCCGGTTATGGCGATCAACCAGCAGAGCTCAAGCAGCCGCTCTGCCTGCGGTCGACGCTTACCCTGCCACAGACGATCGGTGTTGAAGCCTTTGACGAAACGACGGAGGTTTTCGGCTGTGATCTGAAACCGAGATTTCTCGCGTTGCCACTCGGCCTGTCCGAATGGCGACAGCGGACGGATCGGGACAGCCTGGTAGCGGCCGATCAGCGGCTGACACTCAGCCAGACCAGTCCAGTCAGTAGGCTATATGCCCCGCTCTGGCTGGACCTCGATGCCCGCAGGCTGAGGCGGCTCCGTCAGCAGCCGGAGGAAACGCAGCGGACCTGGCGGCAGCTGACCGTGGCCGACACCCGCGAGCGGCTCACCAGCGATCAGGCAGTGGGCTATCGGGTGCAGGCAGGGCTCGACCAGTGGCTGGTCTATCGCACCCTCGACGAGTCCCGAAACCGCACCATCCTCGGCTGTAACCTGTCGTGTGAGTTCTTTGCCGGACGGTTCGGCACCGATGGTGAAGCGGTGCGGTCGATGGAGGTTTTTGACGAGCATGACGCCGGCTGAGCACGATACGGCGGGATCGGACGAGCCCTCACCGGAAACGGTGGCCTGCTGCCGCGCCAACTGGCAAGCGATCAACGACCGGGTGGCAGCCGCTTGCCGTCGAGCGGGCCGCCCGGCTGACGCGGTTCGAGTCATCGGTGTCACGAAATATGTCGGCCTGCCCCTGACGCGGGCCGTGCTGGCAGCCGGCTGCCGCGATCTGGGGGAAAGCCGCCCTCAGGCACTTTGGGAAAAAGCCGCCGCGATCAACGCAGAACCTACGCGGCCTCGCTGGCATCTGATCGGCCATCTTCAGCGCAACAAGGTTGCCAAAACCCTTGCTGTCAGGCCGCTGATCCATACCGTGGATAGCGAGCGGTTGGCCGTGGCCCTCAGCCGCGAGGCGGTGGCAAATGGCAACGAGGCCGAGTTGCTGATCGAGATCAACCTGGCCGGCGATACCGGCCGCAGTGGTGCCGAACCGTCAGCGGCAACTGAACTTGTCAGCCGGGTTGTTGGCCTTTCGGGCCTGCGGCTGATGGGGCTGATGGGCATGGCCAGTCATCCAGAGGCAGGCCGCGACCCCCGGCAGGAGTTTGCCGGCCTGCGGCGGCTGCGTGATCAGCTTGTCCACCGCTTCCCTGAAGCAGGCGGGCTCTCTGAGCTGTCAATGGGAATGAGTGGCGACTTCGAGGCCGCCATTCTCGAAGGCAGCACAATGGTTCGGATCGGCTCAGCGCTATTTGCAGGGCTTGAGTGAGCGGTCAGGTTCGTCGAGACGCCTTCATTTTCGTTGCGCTGCCTATCGTACTGCCACTCGGCGACAGGATGTCGGCTCTTTCCGTAAAGTCAGCTGCACCGGCCACCAACTGCCACCCGGCGGCAGGAAGCCGCCAATCAGCACCAGCGTGCGGATGCCCGCCAAGGAAAGGCCGACAGGATGTCGGCTCTTTCCGTACAGTAGCTGCTGCCGCCGCTCGGGGGTGCCCGTGCCCACTCGCTTGACGTTCACTCCGGCCATCCGGGCCGTCGTTCACTGCCTGTGCGCTGCGCTTTCGCCCTCCGGGCTTCGCTTGCTTCCAGAGCACGCTCGTAGGCACGGGCACCCCGTCGCTCGTCCCCTTGGGTTATGTGGCAGGAAGTCGGGAGCGGCAGTGACCGGACGGCAGTACGTTGGGCACCGCGCGTGGTCCCCTTCGCTCCACCACCGGCACCACCAACTGCCACCCGGCGACAGGATGTCGCCAATGAGAATCAGCTGGAGCAGGCGAACTTTAGCTTCGCCTGGTTCGGCCCCAAGGAAAGTCGGGCAGGAGGCCCGAGCTTTCCGT
>RFVE01000096.1 GCA_009922585.1 Planctomycetia bacterium | reverse complement strand
GGCAGCCGAACGGGACTACCAACTTGCGGAAGTCGAACGCAGCATTCGCTTCTGCCGTGACGAACTGGGACTCGGTATCCGCTAGCAGACTAAAGAAAGCAATGCCAGCCTCGATTCGTTACGGATGACAGCCAAGAAGATCCTCGGTCGCACCGCTGTTCACTGCTCGTTGAGCGACTCTCGAATAACCGCTGGCCGATTGGTGGTGATGCCGACCGCCTCCAGCGTGGCGAAGTGCCGGGCATCTTCGGGGCGGTCGACGGTCCAGACATGAAACTCGCCGACGCCTCCCGACCGGAGCGTCTCAACAAAGGTTGCATCAATGACATCCACCCGGGCCTGCATACCAACCCCGTCGGCCCCACAGCGGCGAACGGTCTCGGCTATCGTCTGGGCGGTGGGCCGCCACTGCCCTGACCCTTTGGAAGACTCCTTGAAGGCCGTGAGCCAGTGGACCTTCAACGCGGGCAGCCGCTTCTTACAGGCGACAACGGTTGTCTCGTCAAAGGCAATCAGCACAACCGCAGCCGGAGCGACCGCCGCCCGTTTCAGATCGTGGGCTAATTGCGGGACGATTTCGGGACCGGTTTTCAGCTCAACATACAGCCGTTTGCCGGTCGGCACGACGGCCAGCACCTCCGCGAGTGTTGGGCAGGTTTCACCAGCAAAGCCCTCCCCCTTCCAGCGGCCATAGTCGAGCTGACGTAGCCGGGCCAGCGGCGTGTCAGCGACAACCAGCTTGACGCCACAGGTGCGGGCGGTGTCTGCGTCGTGAATGCAGACAACCTGACCATCACCGCTAAGGCGAAAATCACCTTCAATCGCATCGGCCCCTTGCTGCCAGGCCAGGCGAAACGCAGCCAGCGTATTTTCGGGGGCATCATCTGATGCCCCCCGGTGGGCCGTGATCATTGGTTCCGCTGCCGAAGCCACAACACTGGAATGCAACAACACAACCGCGAGGCCACTGGCAACGAGAAGGCAGAGCCGCCCCATGGATTGTCTTGCTTGTCCTGCGACACGGGCCACCGGAAACCACCAGCTTCTAGTGGCACTCGTTGCTGACCGCTGCAGCTGCCAATTGCACCGTTGGAAACTCTGCAACGACACACAGACGCTCCCTGGATCACTGATCACCTGCCAGCTCCGCCCGCCAGCCCACCGGCTGAGTCCAAGCCTCGGCTCGCTGTCCTTTCCAGACAGGATCGGCGGGCGGCTCACTCGACGTCACCCTCGCCCGAACATAAAGCTCCTCACCGGTGAGACGGTAGCTGGCCGTCAAGCCTGCCGACGCTGCAACCTCTACACCGATCCGGGCCGGCTGATCATCAGTCGCCGCGAACGACGCGATGAAGTGGGTCGTGTACGTGGCGTCGCCGGCCGGTTCGATCTGCAGCCGCAGCGTCTGGGCTGACTCATCAAATACGACCTCGCGAAGCGACACACCGCTGGAGGCATAGAAGTCTCCGTGCTTGAGTGCCCGCACAATGTGCTCGGGCGTCAGGTGGGTGGCCCGGACAAACACCCAGCCCCGGCCGGGACGTGACGCCTTCGGTTCCCCCGGATGTGAGTGATAGTTGTGGCTGTCATCCGTGGCGATCCCGAACAGCGGTGCCGCGTGGAGTTCATCCAAGCGGATGGTATTGGCAATATCCCAGCTCATCTCGACCGAGGGATGCTTGTCGTCACCTTGCTGATTGACTCCCGGATGGCCATTAAAAACCTCAAAATGCTGCTCGAGGGTGGCCTGAGCGAGATCGGCCGGGGTGACTGCATAGCCGAAGTTGGGGTGATTCAGATGAGCGATGATCTCCTGCCCTGCCCGTTCCGCCTGATCGCGGACCGCCCTCAGATTGCCCTGAATTGCTTCGACAACGGTCCCGCCCCCCACCGGCTGAATCGGTTCAACAATGTTGCTGGCATTGATGTGAACCGGCTTGCCTTCGGCTCGATCACTGATCTCTTCCGCCGGAATCATGAGGAAGCGGCCCCGCTCTTCCACCAGGCAGCGAAACTCTGCCAGTGGCTTGAGCCGAATGGCCGCCTTTTCGCCCTCTCCCCGCCGTTCCACCCAGGCCGGCCCGAAACGGGCGAGGTATTTGTCGACTACCTCATCACCACCGCGTTTGCGGACAGTCTGCTCGGCCATCCACCGGTTGCCGACGGCGAGCACGTTGTGGTCGGAGAGGGCCAGGAAGTGATAGCCGCGGGTGCGGTACCACTCGGCGACCATCTCAGGAAAATCATCGCCGTCGCTCCAGAGCGTGTGCGTGTGAAGGTTGCCTTTCCACCACCGCGGAGCGGCATCAGCCGGAACGGCCTCGTCAGCCCCCACCGGCAGGCTCCAGCCAGTGGCCAGAACCAGTATCAGCATCCAGAAAGCAAATGCCGTCTGGCCACAAGTTGAAGCTGGTCGCGGCGAAAGGCCCCTGCCAGCACGACTAAAACGGTTCGCCGATATCTGTTGAGTTCGCATCACGCTTCCTGAGAGGGCTGTGAGCCGGTGGCTTGCATTGCAACAACGGTTTTCTTCCGGCTGAACTCGGTCAGGATACCACGACTTCAACCAGCCGGTTGCCGGCGACGGCGTTCCGGTGCGATGGGCGACCGCGGGGCTCAGCCCGCCTCCACCTGCCTCCGGCCGAGCACTGCCTGGCCGAGGGCCAGACCGCCGTCATTTGCTGGCACCTGGTGGTGCAGCAGCGGTTCGTGGCCGTTTGGCTGCAGTCGGGCGACGGCCAGCTCGACCAGCAAGGCATTCTGAAAGACACCGCCGGAGAGCCCAAGGCGGCCAGTCGTCAGACCGGCTGCACGAAGCTGGGCCGTCACATCGAGCAGCAGGCCGGCCACAGCCTGATGAAAGTCAGCTGCCACGTCAGCCTCCGGCCGACCGGCCAGCGTGTCGGCGACAACCGCCGCTAGCAACTGTTGCCAGCCGATCGACCAGGGCAGCCCGTGCGATTGGTCGAGCGTGAAGCGGTACCGTGTCGCATCACGCCGCTGGCTGACTGACGCCGCGACTGCTTCCAGCCGCAACGCCGCCTCGGCCTCATAGGTCACTTCCTGCTTCAGCCCAAGAATGGCGGCCACGGCGTCGAACAGCCGACCCATGCTGGAAGTCCTCACGCAGTTGAGGTTCGCTTCAAGCTGCCGCTTGAGGACCTGCTGGCCAGTCTTGCCGGCAGCCGCAACGCAGGCCAACCGCTCGTCCCAGTTAACCCCAGCCTGGTCAAGCAGTGCCAGTGCCGTCCGCCAGGGCTTGTGGATGCAGGCATCACCGCCAGGCAACGGAAACGGCGCGAGCGTGGCGACCCGTGCGAGGCCATCTTGTCCCGTCACAAACACCTCACCGCCCCAAATACTGCCGTCATGGCCGTAACCCGTGCCGTCAAAGCAGGCAATAGCCACCCCCGGCTGCTCAGTCACGGTCAGGCCATGCTCGGCCAGCAACGCCGCTGCGTGGGCTTCATGATGCTGCACCCGCAGCAGTGGCACGCCAAGCCGCTCGGCATAGCCGGCTGCCCAGTCGGATGACAGATAGCCGGGGTGCAGGTCGGCCACGACTGCCTCCGGCCGCACGGCAAGCAGCTGCTGAAAATGCTCGGCTGTCTGCTCAAGCAGCCTGAGCGTCTCGACACTGCCAACATCACCCAGGTGCGGACTCAAGAACGCCTGGTCAGCCCGCGTCAGACAGAGCGTGGCTTTCAATTCACCGCCGACGGCCAAAACGACGGGCCCGGCCTTTGGCAGCCGTACCGGCAGCGGGGCAAAGCCGCGGCTGCGACGAATCGGCAACACCGCCCCAGCGACACAGCGAACCACTGAATCGTCGCAGGGCAGCACCAACTTGCGATCATGCAGCAGCAGGCAGTCGACCAGCGACCCGAGCTTTTCGACCGCCTCCTCGTTCTGCCAGGTGATTGGCTCTTCGGTGATGTTTCCACTGGTGAGCACCAGCGGCGGCAAGCCGACAGCCAGCAGCTGCTGCAACGGCAGGCAGGGCAGCATCACGCCAACAAAGTCATTGCCGGGCGCCACGTCGGCGGCGAGCAGGCTTGCCCCTGGCCGCTTTTGCAGCAGCACAATCGGCCGCTCACGGCTTTCCAGCAGCCGCCGCTCCTGCTCAGAGACGATGGCAAACTGCCCGGCTACCGCGACTGACTCAACCAGCACCGCAAGTGGCTTGCCAGCCCGCTGCTTGCGGCTGCGAAGTTCGGCTACCGCCGACCCGGTCGCATCGCAGAGGAGATGAAAACCGCCAATGCCCTTCACCGCCAGGATGCCACCGCCCACCAGCAGCTGACGGGCTGCCGAGATGGCGGCGTCACCGGCCAGCTTGGCTGCTGACAGCTGCGGCCCACCGACACCCCCCTCGACCAGCCACACCTGCGGCCCACAGGCGGGACAGGCGTTAGGCTGCGCATGAAACCGCCGGTCGGCCGGGTCGGCGTACTCGGCGGCACAGGCCGGGCACATGGCAAAGGCCCGCATCGTGGTCGCCTCTCGGTCATAGGGCAGCGACTCGATGATGGTGTACCGCGGGCCGCAGTCGGTGCAGTTGGTGAAAGGATGCCGATACCGCCGACCGGCCGGGTCAGCCACATCAGCCAGGCAGGCGTCACAGCTGCCGACGTCGGCCGGCACGAGGGCGTCTCCCGGCAGGCCCTGCCGACTGGCATGAATCACGAACCTCTCGCTACCCGCAAGCAGCAGTTCAGCCGGGCCTTCAGTCACGGTCTCAACCTGCTCAATCTGGGCCAACGGCGGCGCCGCCTCGGTCAGACCATTTTGAAACGCTGCCACCGCGGCTGCCGGGCCGGCCAGCTCGACGGTCACTCCGTCGGGGTCATTCTCACACCAGCCGGTCAGCCCCAGCCGGTTGGCCCGCCGCCAGAGAAATGGCCGAAAGCCAACCCCCTGCACCACGCCCCTGATTCGTAGCCGGCACCAGCGGTTCAGCCCGCTCGCAGATTGCATGAGCCCACGCCCTCTCTGGTACCGTCTCAACCGGAAGCAGCTGGGATCGTCACCGTGACTCGACTGCCACCTCTCCGTCAACGTTGTCGCGGATGGTGACGTTGGTGCAGCCTGCCGCTGTCACAATCGTACGCACCTTGCCTTGAAAGATGTTGTCGGTCACCTGCAAGGTGTCACCGCCGGCAGCAAAGGTGATGGCGTGCGCTGCCTCTTCACCTGTCACAAAAACATTTCCCCGCACCGTGACGTTGCCGTAGCGACCGTTCGGCTCATAGGTAGTGAAATAGAGTTCGGCATACTCTTCGTAGCCGCCCGTCACGAAGCTCCGCCGGCCCCGCCGGGGATCGGGTTCGCACTTGGTCGTATTGTTGATGAAGATGTTGTCGGCCAGCACAAAGTTGCGGGGCTGATTAATCCACGAGCCGCGGCCACCGTTGCGAAAGGTATTGCCGACAACAGTGACGTTTTCGCAGGACTTCTCCACGCTCATCACTCGGGACCCGTTCGTACCATCCACGGTGTTGCCCGTGATGACGGCATTGCGACAGAACTCAGCCAGAAAGAATCCGCCCATCCGTGCCCCTGTGATCTGGTTGCCACTAAAGACGATATCGCGGCTCTTCTGGATGTGCATCGCATCTCCGAGCGCACTGAGGCGACAGCCCTGCACGATGACATTCTGGCAACTGACGAGATCAATGGCCCCTTTTCCGGGACCACTTCCCTGCGGCGCGTAGAGCGCGAGATGCGCCCGAAACAGTGGATAGAGCAGCCGGACCTCACCCCCACCATCACCAGCGAATCGGATCACCTCGCCGCCCGGCGTGGCCGCGATGCGAATGAAGTCTGGCTCGCTTTCAACGACGAAGTATTGTCGACCCCTGACGAGGTTGGGGGGCAGCGTATCGCCGTAAAGGCAGAGCGATTCCTGGCCACGTTCGTCCCGCGTCGACACCGGCAGCGGTGGCTGGTTTGGAAAGACAACACGGTCGTCGCCCTGCCTCATCTGCACAGGGCCGCGGCTGTATTCCGGGGGAAAGTATTTTGCCGCGAGGTCTCGTTCCGCAGCACTATAATCCTCGGGCCAGACGGTGATCTGCCACAGGTACCCATAGTCCCACATGAACTTTCCGCTGCGGTTCAGCGTGCAGTTCTCAACCGTGATGTTTTGGGCCAAGCCCTCGGCCTGCCAACCGTTCTGCTGGTGTTGGCGGCCCAGCACCGTGATCACGGCCCCGGCCATGTCACTGGAGGTGATATCGCGAAAGGAGAGGTTCGCGGTCGTGCCCTTCGCCGACGTCGTGACCACGATCCCGCGGGTATTGCTGCTCGGTTCCCAGCCGTTGACCGAACGGTCCGGGTCGAAGACGTTGCCGCTGAAGTGGCCACCAAACCACCTGAAATCCTCGATATCGACGCCGGAGAAAAGCACCATGCGGGCCTGCCTGCCGAGTTTCTCCGGCAGAACGAACCGCGCACCGTAGGCACGAACAGTCAGATGGGAACGCAAGGCAATCGGCAGAGCATCACTCGGAACGCTGTAGTCACCCGGCGGGATGATCAGCGTGCCACCACCCGCTGCAGCCGACGCAAACAGTGCCCTCAGCTGCGGCCAGGTGTGAGCCTGCGTCACGGGATCGGCCGCGGCTGAGGGAACGACCCACGCCAGCAACACTGCGGCAAGCACGCTGGTCCGGACAGCCAATCTGAGCCCGGTACCAGAGGAAGCCGCGCCTGCCGAGCAGGTGGCATCGGAAAGTGATCTCACCCGGTCGTCTCCCCCCCGAGTAGAATGGATCTGAACTTCATGGTGAGCAAGCCTCGTTTGGAATCCCGAAGAACCCTGCCGGAAAGGTTTGGGCTGCCGGGCCTTCAATCTACGGCGTTAAGGCCGCCTCAGCTGTGAAGGCTGCGTGTCAGTTGCTTTCAGCCGGTCACCAACCCTCTTGAGCTCGGACCACCCAGGCGGCGTCGCCGTAGACGCCCGCCTGCGACCAATCATACGGTTTGAAGCCGAGAGCAGTCGCCGGCGACTCGGGCCGCAGCCGATAGTCCCGCTGGGCCGGATTCACAAACAGTGGATCGGCCACGATCGACCCTTGCTCGTGCCCAGCGGCCTGCCAGTCGGCCAGCGGCTTGCCCAGAAAGCTCACCGGCTCACCGGCAGTGTTCCACCAGCAGTTGTTGCCGGTCACCGTCTGCATCTTGTCCCAGCGGCCGGTGATCGCCTTGCCGGTGGCCCAGACAATGATGTTGTGTTCAAAGGTGAACGACAGATGGTCCTCCACCCGCGTCGCCTGAATCTGCTGGTCGGTCGCGTCGAGGAGCATGTTGTGGCGAATCGTGTTTTCTTTGCCGTAGTGCTGATGAAAGCCACCCGACTTCGTGTTGTAAACGAGGTTGTGTTCAAAGGTGATGCCACTTGAGCCCTCGTCGGTGTAGAGCCCCCAGCCGCCGTAGGAGTGGCTGGTGATGTCGTGAAAGACGTTCCCCCGAACCACCGTGCCTTCCGATGGGCCCAGCGTGTAGATGCCTCCCATGTCAGACAGCAGCCCCTGGCCAATCAGGTGGACGTGGTTGTCGAGAATCTGATTGCGCTTGCAGCTACTCTCGGCATAGCCCCACCGCCAGCCGACCGAGATGCCGGTGTAGAAGAAGTCAAAGATCTCGTTGTGGCTGACGACGTTGTCGGGGCTGTAGCCAATCCAGACGCCGACCGCGCAGGGAAAAAGCTTGCCCCCGTGGCGGATGATGCAGTTGTCGATGGTGTTCCCGGCTGTTTCATGAGCAGCATCCCTGGCCTTGCTCATCTCACCGATCCGAATACCCCCGGCCCCAAGGTCTTCAGTCAGGCACCGCTCGACCCGGCAGTCGCGGCAGCCGGCCCGCAGCCAGAGGCCGTAGCGGCCGACATGGCTGATTTCACAGTCGCGAAAGACAACGCCACGCCCCCCAGTGACGGTCACCACCGCGCCGACGGGTGCCGCCGCCTGGGCAGGCTCAACACCACCGGCTGGGGTGGGCAGCCGGGCGTGACGGAAGGCAAGGCCCGAAAATGTCAGCTGCTCACAGAACCGCCCCGCTGCCGGTTCACCCCGAACCGTCAGCAACTCTTCACAGACCGGGGCGATCACCTCGACCGTCTCAAGCCGCTCACCCGGCCGCGGTTTGTAGAACAGCCGTTGCTGGCGATCGAGGAACCACTCGCCCGGTTCATCGAGAAAGACTCGGGCGTTCTCGAAGACACACGTCGATTTCTTGTCCCAACGGTTCCAGGGCTTCATGCCGAGGCCGCTGGTGGCCAGTCGGTCCTCAGCTGGGTCAACGGCCTCCAAGAACCGCTTGGTGACATCCCACTTGTGATAGACATTCAGCAGCACATCCGGCACGTCCTCGGGCAGGACATTACTCACCGAGGCAAAGTCGGCTGCCGAAAGCTGGACCGTCTGGCGAGCCTGCTTCGGTCGCCCCTTCGGCCCAAGCTTTTGCACCGCCTCCGCCGAGAGTGGCTGACCTGCTTCGTCCAGACCGATCTCTTCAGCTGCCACAACCGCAAAGGTGCCGACGTCGGGCTCTCGGGCCCGCACCGCTCGCCGGCCATTCACAAAAAGCTGTTCAAACCGCCCAGGGTTTTTCTGCGGCAAACCAACCACCCAGAGACCGGCGTCGGCACCAGTACCCTCACGAAACCCGTCGATCAGCCTGCCGCCGCTGATGACCGGCCGGGCTCCCGGCGCTGCCTCGTATGAAACTGCGGCAGCCTTCGAGCCGCCGTCCTCCGGCTCCAGCACGAGGGGCTCACGAATGGTGTAGGTTCCATCCGCTACGATCACCCGCACGGGCTCGTCCCGACGACGGCCGCCATCGGCCATTCGCAACTCACGCACACGGTCACGTGCCCGACCGAGACTGGCGACTGGCCCGTCGCTGAGGTTCGCGTTCGGCGTGGCAAGGCCGCCGCTCCACTGGTCTTCACCAGCCGGACTGACATGCACAACGATCTCAGCCCGGACCGAACTGGCGGCCAGCGACACGACCAGCATGAGAATGGTCAGCAACGAGCGATGAAAAATCATTGACGGCCTCAGGGCGAGAAAGGGTTTGAGATTCGGGAATCAGGCAGCTTACGTCGAGTTTGGCTCGCACGAAAACCAAATGCTGCGAAGCCCGAGGCGCGAGCCGAGGGAATGCGGCCTGTCAATCAAAAACGCGGTGCCCCCTCAGCTTGCGCTTCGGGCTTCAAAGCAGAAGCCAGAAGGCCGGAGGATTTATGTGCCAAGTACGGCAAAGCTTTCCCTCGTGCCTTCGTGGTGAATAGCAATGGCACCCACTCAGTGGATCTGCTCCAGCGTCTCCCAGCGGCGATAGGCTGCAGCGACGGCAGCCTCAAGCTGTTTGAGCTGCTGCTGAGTCGCGGCGATGGCCTCGGCGGGCTGCTGATAGAATGTCGACTCGGCCATCGTCTGATGCAGATCGGCCAGTTCTGTCTCCAACTGCTCAATCTGCTGCGGTAACTGCTCAAGCTCCCGCTGGTCCTTGTAGCTGAGTTTTTTCGGTTTGACCGGCGCAGTTGTTGTCGGCTGGACAGCTGGAGATTTTTCTGCCGGCTTCGGCCTTGCGGCTTTTGCCTCAGGCTGCCGCTGCCGCTGCCAGTCGGTGTAGCCCCCGACATACTCCCGTGGCCCGGCTGACTCGAAGGCGATCACACTGGTGACAACATTGTCGAGAAAGGCCCGGTCATCGAGATCGTTCGTCGGTTCATCAAGCACCAGCACGTTGGCTGGTTGGGCAAACAGCCGGGCCAGTAGCAGCCGGTTGCGTTCTCCTCCGGAAAGAAACTTGACCGGCAGCCGGACCCGCTCTGGCTCAAAAAGAAAGTCCTGGAGATAACCGATGACATGTCGCCTGTTGCCATCAATCGTGACAAAGGTGTTGCCGTCGTTGATCTGGTTGATCACCGGCTGCTCAGGATCGAGCTGCCCCCGCAGCTGATCGAAATAGCGAATGGCCAGATTTGTCCCGGTCCGCACTGAGCCTGCCTGCGGCTCAAGCTCACCCAGCAGCAGCCGCAGCAGGGTTGTCTTGCCGGCGCCGTTGGGGCCGACCAGGCCGAGTTTGTCACCGCGCAGGATGCTGGTGGAAAAGTCGGAGACGAGCGGCGGCCCGTCATAGCCAAACACCAGCTGCTTCGCCTCGCAGAC
>RFVE01000095.1 GCA_009922585.1 Planctomycetia bacterium | reverse complement strand
CCCGAGCGGCTTCAGACTGTCACTCGGCGAAACCCGTAACATGGGCTACACGAACTACGCCGCCACCGAGGGCTATCACTGGTGGAGAGGTATGACTTTCAACGCCTCGCACGATCCGAGCTTTACCTCAGGCGGCAATGGCAACGGGCTGTTCACGATTACGTTCCAGAACTCAATCACCGACGTTCTCGACGGTACGTCAAAGACCGTTGCGATCGCTGAGGTTTCCAGCGTCGGCTACAAGAACGGTGCAATCAGAACATCGAACACTGGTATCCGGCGGCTCAATACCGGCGAGCGGGTCTACCGAGCCGCCTTTCTTTGGACCGGCACCTACGGCGAATGCTGCGAATCCGGCAACTACGAAAACCCGGCCGGGGCGACCCGAAGCAGTGCTGGCTGGTTTCCTGGCGGCAACCCGCACGCGTTCTCCCCGACCTTTCTTTCAGCCTGGGGCCCCAATGCCAACTGGCCGGGGGCCCACTCAGCCCATCCGGGAATCATCAATGTGGTGATGGCCGACGGTTCAGTGCGGACGGTCAACGCCGACGTCGCCTGGGCAGTCTGGGCAAGGCAGAATGCAATGGCCGACGGCTATGCCGATCAGGGGAGTTAATGCTTGAACTCTTGAAGAGTAGCAGGAAGATCGATGTCAGCTATTCGGCGGAAATCACGTCAACGAGTGAAGGAGCAATCATGAGCAGAAACTGGATGCGCCTGACTATCTGCTGCGGCCTACTTTCGCTGGCCGTTCTCGGCTGTTCTGGCACGCAGCCACAACTCAACGCCGACGGCGTCGATGAGACCGATCCGGCCGTCGCCATCGAAGGGCTCGACGCTGACGCACCCAAAAAGTATCAGTCGAAGAAATAGCGGAACACGGGTTCTGAACACTCACTTGAGCCGCAGGATTCGTCAATCTCATCGGACCGACCACCGGGCCGTATTTTCCATAAATCCTGCAAATCTTTCTTGAACGGCTCAAGCTTCCTGGTCATTGCAGCCGATGTGACTGGCAAGGAAAGCCGCCATCGCGGCGATGCTGCGCCATGGACTCACCTGCTGCCACACCATCGGTTCCGACCGCCGGCCTGACCGGCTGGTTTGCCAATCGCGTCGCCGATGTCGGCGACCTGGCAATTACGTTAATCGCCAGCATTGGAGACGTCGCCCTCTTTGCCCTGCGGACAGTCGGCTGGCTGTTCAGTCGCAGGCAACGGCGGGACGTGCTGCTGCCAAACTTTTATCAGATCGGGGTGCTCTCACTGCCCGTCGTCGCCCTGACCGGTCTGTTCATCGGGATGGTACTGGCCGTGCAGAGCTACGCCCAATTCAAGGCGATCGGCCTCCAGACCAGGCTCGGTTCGGTCATCAATCTTTCACTGGTGCGGGAACTCGGCCCCGTGCTCGCCGCCACCATGCTGGCTGGCCGGGTGGGCAGCGCGATGGCGGCCGAACTGGGCACCATGCGGGTGACCGAGCAGATCGATGCTCTGGAGAGCATGGGGGCAAACCCCATCTACTACCTGGTGGTGCCCCGCTTCCTCGGCTGCCTGGTGCTGATTCCCACTCTCACCATCATGGCCGACTTCATGGGCGTCCTCGGGGGCTACCTTTATTCCCATGGCGTGCTCGGCATCGACTACCACCACTACTGGGCCAACTCCCGAGAGTACGTCGACGCCTTCGACTTTCTGATGGGGCTGTTCAAGAGTTTCTTTTTTGGCGGGGCCATCGCCCTGGTCAGCTGCCACCACGGCTTTCACTGCGACCATGGGGCCCAGGGGGTCGGCCGGGCCGCCACCAACGCATTTGTGCATTCCTTTGTGTTGATCCTGATTCTCGACCTCTTCCTTGGTATCGGTCTCAACAATGTCCACGACATCTTCCGGCCGGAGGGCCCGCGGAGGCTGCTGTAGCCATGAACGCTACCGCTACCGAACCGATGCCCCTGCCTCCGGCAGCTGACCAGCCGTTGCTGTCGGTCGATGCCCTGTCGGTCCAATTCGGCAGCCAAGGGGTGCTGCGTAACATCTCGGTCAATCTGGCAGCCGGCGAAACCCTGGTGGTCCTTGGCGAGAGCGGCTGCGGCAAGACGGTGCTGCTGAAAACCATGATCGGCCTGGTTCAGCCAACCAGCGGTGAAGTCCGCTTCGAGGGCCAGCCGCTCGGCCTGATGACCGAACGGCAGCTGGCCCACCTGCGGACTCGCTACGGCTTCGTTTTCCAGGGAGCGGCCCTCTTCGACAGCGCCACGATCGCGGAAAACATCGCGTTTCCGCTCCGCGAACACACCGATCTGCGCGATCCTGAAATCAACGAAATTGTGTCTGAACTTGTCGGTGAGGTCGGCCTGCCGCAAACGGTGCTGACCAAGAAGCCGGTAGAGCTCTCCGGTGGCATGCGGAAGCGGGCCGGCCTGGCCCGGGCACTGGCCCTCGACCCACAGCTGATTCTCTACGACGAACCGACCACTGGCCTCGACCCAATCATGAGCGACGTGATCAACGAGCTGATTCTGAGGGTGCGGCAGCGGCCCCGCACGACCAGTGTGGTGGTGACCCATGACATGGCAACCGCCCACAAGGTGGCCGACCGGATCGTCATGCTCTATCCACTCAGTCGGCTTGGCCCCGACGAGCCGCAGATCATCTTCAGCGGCACGCCAACCGAACTTGACCAGTCGGGTGATCCGCGGGTGCGGCAGTTTGTTGAAGGCCGGGCAGGACACCGTCTGGATGAACTCCGCGAGGAACAGGCCCGTGGCGCTGCCTGGCAGGCCGCCGCCCCCCGTAACCAGGAGGAATCACCATGAACAACCGCGTCATCCAGTTTCGGGTCGGTGTGATGGTGCTGGCGACGGCCATCATCGCCGGCATCCTCGTCGTGCTGTTCGGCGATCTGCCGAGTCTGGTGCAGTCGACCTATGAACTGCGGATGAACTTTGCCGATGCCCGCGGCGTCTCCACCGGCACACCGGTTCGCAAGAATGGCATTCTCGTCGGCCGGGTCAGTTCGGTGATGCTCGACGAACGAGGTGGCGTCAGTGTGGTCGCCGACATCGACTCGTATGTGCCGGTTTATCGGGACGAGACCCCAAAAGTAGCCAGTACGATTCTTGGTGACGCTGAAATCGAACTTGTCGCGGGCCGGATCGTGCCCCCCCGACAACCGGTCACCAGTGATGAAGTGCTTCGCGGATCGGTTACGAAAGACCCACTGTCAGCCTTTTCAACACTCGAGCCGAAGGTGACAGCTTCGCTTGAGTCGCTCACCAAAGCCAGCGACGCCGTGGCAACGCTCTCGACAAACCTTGAAAAGATGTTCGTCAAGGATGACGTCGAGTTGGACAAGACGGTCAAAAAGCTCGACACCGCCCTCGAGACCTTCACCCTGACAATGAACAACGTCAACGATATCGTCGGTGACGCCCAGGCCCGTCAGCGGCTCAAAGACTCGATCAATGCCTTACCAGATGTGCTGGTCGATCTGCAAAAGTCTGTTGGAGGCATCAGTTCAACCATTGAAGCGGCCGACCGGAATCTGCAGAATCTCGAAGGGCTCTCAAAGCCCCTGGGTGAGCGGGGTGAATCGATGGTGCAGGGAATCGACCGAGCGATCAGCCGGCTTGATACCGTCCTTGCCCAGGCAGCCACTTTCACCCAGGCCCTCAACGAGTCGCAGGGCACACTCGGCAAGCTGGTTCGTGACCCCCAGGTCTACAACGATCTGGCCCAGGCGGCAGGCAACGTCAACCGGCTGACGCAAGATCTGCGGCCGATCATTGATGACGTTCGGGTCTTTACCGACAAGATCGCTCGCCATCCGGAACAACTGGGCGTCCGTGGCGCTCTCGATCGCCGACCAGGGCTGAAGTAGCAAGCCCGCCCTCATCCATCAGGAGATCGGCGTGCCTGCTCGTCGTTGACCGTCGGATCGACCACAACTGGCAGCGATTCCGGTGGCCGGACGCCGGCCACCTGATCAAAGCCAATACCCTGCAGCCGGTCACCGTACCGCTCCTTGAGCCAGGGCATCGTCTGTTCAATCGTGTCGGGTTGCAACAGCACCAGATCTCCTGGCCGGACGGCATCCAGCACCAAGGCTGCCGCCGTCGCCCAGTCTCCCCCCGGCTCCACCAGCGCCCGCCGTCCCGCTGCCTCAGCTCGCTGAATACCCGCGGTGATCAGCTGCGTGATCTCTCCCGGCGAACGGCCTCGGCGGTAGGCATCTTCATAAATGACGACCCGGTCAAAGGTACGCCCCAGTAGCTCTCCCTGTCGCACGAGATCCTCGTCCCGGCGGTCCCCGGCCGCCGAGTAGACGGCAGTGCGGCGGGGATGAGGCAGCGTTTCAAGGGTCCGGCAGATCTGCTCAAGCGATGGCACATTATGGCCGTAGTCCACGACAACCGTCGCCCCCTCCAGATCAAGCAGGTTGAACCGTCCCGGACTCCCAAGGGGCCCACTGGAAAAATCCTCAAGTCCCAGCCTCACCAATTCCAGTGGCACCCCCAGACTCCAGGCAGCCGCTGCGGCAGCGAGCACGTTCTCAACCTGAAAGCCCACCAGACCACCATGGACCAGAGGCACTCGGTCTAGACTCGCCAGCCGCGTCTCCCGCGGCCCATCACAGAGGACCACCCAGCCGTCCCGAATCGTTGCCGCCAGACCGCCATCGGCCAGATGTTCCCCGAGAACCCGGTGCTCCGGGTCGATGGCGAAATAGACCACTCGGCCCCGGCACCATTTTTTCATCTCGACCACCAGCGGGTCGGCGGCATTGAGCACCGCCGTGCCGCTCGACCTGACCGCTGCAACGATCGCTCCTTTGACCCAGGCAAGCTGCTCAGGCGTGTCGATCTCATGCAGCCCCAGATGGTCACCTGATGCAATATTTGTCACCACAGCCACGTCACAAGCATCAAATCCGCAGCCTTCGCGGAGGATGCCACCCCGGGCGGTCTCGAGAACGGCAGTTGTCACGGACGGATGGGCCAGCACCCGGCGAGCACTGCCAGGGCCACTGCAGTCACCGGCATCAATCTGGCGGTCACCCACCCAGACCCCCTCGGTGCAGGCCATGCCGACAGTCGCCCCACCGGTGGCAGCCAGATGGGCCAGCAGCCGGGTGACCGTCGTCTTACCGTTGGTGCCGGTCACCGCTGCAACGGGTACCCGCCCATCATCCGGAGCGGGAAAGAGCATGTCGACGATTGCAGCCCCCACATCCCGGGCACGCCCGGCAGTCGGTTCAAGGTGCATCCGCAGCCCCGGACAGGCATTGACCTCAACCAGACCACCCTGCTGACCAGCCAGTGGCTGGTCGATCCTGGTTGCCATCAGATCGATCCCGGCAATGTCGAGCCCGACAATCCGAGCAGCTTCGATGGCAAGCCGGGTGATCTCTGGGTGTACCTGATCGGTGACATCCTCGGCGGTGCCCCCCGTGCTGAGGTTGGCGTTGCGGCGCAGCAGCACCCGCTGGTCAGCCTCGAGCACTGCGTCGGCTGTCAGCCCTTGCTCAGCCAGCAACGCCAGGGCCACTGAGTCGAGGGGAACCGGCGAGAGGCTGCCGGCATGATCGGCACACCGCCGGGGGTCGGCATTGAGGCGGTCCACCAGCCCTCGAACAGTGGTCGTTCCATCACCAACCACGACAGGCGGGCAGCGGCGGGCAGCCGCCACCAGATTGTCCCCCACCACCAGCAGCCGGTAGTCATCACCCTGAAGGCAGCACTCAACGATGACTGCGGCCCCGTCGGCAGCCGCCATCGTATACGCCTGATGAACCTCTCCTTCTGTGGTCAGCCCAACAGACACACCCCGCCCCTGGTTGCCGTACTGGGGCTTCACAACTACCGGCAGGCCCAATTCCTTCGCTACCTGCCAGGCTTCGGCTGCCGACACGACCGACTTCCCATGAGCAACTGGAATGCCCGCCTCAGCCAGCAGGCAGCGAGTCAACTCTTTGTCCTGAGCAATCGACTCGGCAATCGCCGATGTGCCATCGGTTTCAGCAGCGAGAATCCGGCGTTGCTTCGCCCCAATCCCCAGCCGCACGAGCGACCCGTCATTAAGCCGCCGGACTGGAATTTCACGGCGACGGGCAGCCTCAACGATCGACCGCGTGCTCGGCCCCAACCGCTCCTCAAGCAACTGCTCACGAAGCTGCCTGACAGCCTGCACGACATCGAATGGCTCACCGGCAATCGCCGCTGCCAGCAGGGCATGGGCGGCATGCAGGCAGGCGATCGCAAAGCCTTCCTGTTGGTATTCAATGATGACGTTGTAGACGCCGCGAGTCTTGGTCTCACGGGCCCGGCCATAGCCGACCGCCGTCCCAGCAAGCGTCTGGAGTTCAAGCGTCACGTGCTCAAGAATGTGCCCCATCCAGGTGCCTGTCCGCAGCCGCTGGAAGAATCCCCCCCGCTCGCCGATTGAACAGCGGTGCTCGATCATGCTCGGCAACCAGGCCATCAGCCGGTCGTTGAAACCCGGCAACGTGTGGGAGGGAAATTCTTCTAACTGGCCGAGATCTACCCTGACTTCCAGCACGGGAAAACGGGCCCACTGATTGGGGCCGCGGAGCACCTTGATCGATTCGATTTTCATAGGCGGATCAGCGTGAAAACGCAGAGACGTGCAAATGATGCGCTGGTGTTTACCTGACGGGCCGCCTTGCAGGCGAAACAATACCGGTAGTACTCAGTATTTTCAAAGCTGCTGCCGGTTTGTGATGAGCGTTCGATGAGCGAGGGGCGGGCCAGGCCGACACTTCGGGTGGCCGCAACTACCGCGGCCTCCCAGATCGCCAGTGTCTCTCTGCACGTCGCATGCCGAAGGCACTACCTGTCCCCACCAACGACCACCATTCTCAGCAACCGCTCGAGAAGGCTTAGACTATTTCTTTGAAAGTCCGACGATTCCCGGCCTGATTGACAATTTTCTTCTCGACTGTCAGAGCAGCCGGACTCCTTGCCTGCTGGGTCACCGTGCGTATTTTGCAGACCGGCTGGCCGCTGGCGTGTAATTTCTCCCATTGTGAGCCTTTCTTCACGGGCGTCTCCTTCCCTGTCCTGTCCTGGTGCCGCCGATGCCTTTGGACAATTCGTCGGTTCTGCTCTCCGACCCGCTGCCGGCCGACCACTTTCGGCTGGCAGCCGACGAGACCGTGCTAGCAGCCTGCCAGTGTGACCTCGATCGGCAGGGGCATTTCTGCCGGAGTTGGCTCGTCCTCACCAATCGGGCGATCTATGCCGAACCATCGGCGACCTGCCGAAAGAACATCGTCAAACCCGCGGCAGACTCGGGGCTTCCCCACCGCTGGATGCTTACAGCCAGCCTCAACATGACCCTCGTGAGCCAGCCGACACTTGGCCGGCTGGAACTACGGTCCGGTGACAGTCTGCTGGCTCATTGGCTCTTCACGCCAACCGTTGCGAGCGATATCCACCGCCTCAAGGACACCTTCGACGGCCGGCTTCATCAGGCTCCCCCTTCAGAGCCCTCAACCACTTTTGGCGTGAAGCCACTGCCTAAGACTGGCGGACAGCCCCCACAGGCCACGGCCGCCCTGCTGCGGGTATTGAGTTTTGCCACCCCCTATCGCTGGACAGTGCTGCTCGGCGTGCTGCTGGCCTTGGGCAGCACCCTGGCCAGCCTCGTGCCGCCCTACCTCACCATGCCGCTGGTCGATAACGTGCTGATTCCCCGGCAGGCAGATGGGGCGGTGACTGCCCGTGACGCATTCCCCTACCTGGCCGGCCTGGCTGCGGCCGCCCTGATCAGCTGGCTCCTGGGCTGGGGCCGCACCTGGACGCTCGCTTGGGTCAGCGAACGAATTGCCGGCGACGCCCGCATTCGCACGTACGCCCACATGCAGTCACTCTCACTCGACTTTTTTGCCGCTCGCCGCACTGGCGATCTGATTGCCCGGATCAGCAGCGACACCGAGCGGCTCAACAATTATCTGTCAATCAATCTGATTGAGTTTTTCTCGAACCTGCTGTTGGTCATCTTCACGGCGGTCGTACTGCTGGCCATCTCACCGCTGCTGGCCGTGGTCACGTTGGTGCCCTTTCCACTTGTCATCTGGCTGGTGGCCTCGGTCCGTGGCCAGTTGCAACGGGGCTTTGCCCGTAGCCGGGTTGCCTGGGCCGACATGACCAGCACACTCGCCGACACCATTCCCGGCATCCGGGTCGTGCAAGCCTTCGCCCAGGAATCCCGTGAGACTTCCCGCTTCACCCTGGCCAACCGGCGGGTGCTCGAGGCAAACGACCGGGTCAATGTCACCTGGAGCTACTTTGGCCCCTTGGTGACGCTGTTTAGCGAGTTTGGCCTGTTGGTGATCTGGGGCAGTGGCGTCTGGTTGATTTTCAATGGTTCCGTCACCGTCGGCACCCTCACCGCCTTCATCGCCTACATCACCCGGTTCTACGCCAAGGTCGAATCAATGGTCAGGATGGTGCCGGCAACGCAACGGGCGGCGGCCAGTGCCCAACGGATCTGTGAAATTCTTGACTGCCGACCGACGGTGGCCGACCCGGTCAACCCGCGACCACTGGGCCGACCAAAGGGCCGGCTTGACCTTCACAATGTCCGCTTTCGCTACGGCAATCGAGAGGTGCTTCACGGAATCGACCTCCAGATCGAACCGGGCGAGATGATCGGCCTCGTTGGCGCCAGTGGCTCGGGAAAGTCGACGCTCGCGAACCTGATCTGCCGGTTCCACGACCCCAGCAGCGGTCATATCGCCATCGACGGCATCGATTTACGCGAGGTCTCACTTGCATCGTATCGACAGCATCTCGGCTGCGTGCTGCAAGAGCCGTTTTTATTCTTCGGGACCATCGCCGAGAACATCGCCTATGGCCGGCCAACAGCGTCACCGGCTGCGATCGTGGCGGCTGCCCGGGCAGCCGGGGCCCATGAGTTCATCCTGCGATTGCCGCAGGGATACGACTCGCGGGTCGGCGAGCGGGGCGGCCGACTCTCTGGCGGTGAACGGCAGCGGATCTCGATTGCCCGGGCGTTACTTGTCGATCCGGCAATTCTGATTCTTGACGAGGCGACCTCGAGTGTGGATGCCGAAACCGAGGCAGTCATTCAGCGGGCCGTCGACCGGCTGGTCACCGGACGAACCACCATCGCCATCGCCCACCGGCTGGCCACCCTGCGGCGAGCCGATCGGCTGGTCGTGCTCGACCAAGGCCGCGTCTCTGAGATCGGAACACATGACGAACTCCTGAATGCCAAGGGCATCTATGCACGGCTCTACCAGACCCAGATGACCGACCCCCAGCCTGCCATGAACGCATGACGGAGCTTCCAATGACGGCTGAACAACCTGCTGCAGGCACGTTAACGATGACCGGCACTACTGGCTGCCGTTTGGAAGAAGACGTTGATGGGGGCCTTGTGCTGATCACGGCCGATGGCCTTCGACACACCGGGGTGCTGGTAGTGCGGGCTTTTCCGCTCTCGTTTCCGCAGGGCCCGGTCGCCATTCTCGATGCGGGAGGCCGGGAGCTGCTCTGGGCTGAATCAATCGATGCCTTCTCACCCGAAACCCGTCAACTGGTGGCCAACCAGCTGGCCGCAGCAGAATTCCTGCCACGGATCGAGGCCATCATGTCGGCCACCCGGCGGGAACCACTCGTCTGGGAGACCCTCACTGACCGGGGCCGCCACCGCTTTCAGCTGGCAGCGACCGAAGCCGTGATCCGGCATCCCGACGGCAGTGCCACCGTTACCGACACGGCCGGCATCTGCTACCTCGTCCCAGCTGTCCGGCAGCTTGACCGCCGCAGCCGGCGGCTGCTTGAGCAATCGGGCTGACCCCCAGCTTTGACCAATCCTCGCGACCTGCCAGCCGTCCCTTAAAACTGGAGCAGATGCGCCGTTCATGCCGACTGCCCCCCATTTTTTTTGGGAAAAAACCCTCAAGTTTCGGAACAATTCGCTTGAAGCCCGCATCTGGGCAATTAGGCTCGAACCGATCTGTGGCACCCCTTTCGGAGTCGAACGATGGTCTACTTCTCACGTCACTCGCTGCGAACGGCAGTTTGCGGCATTATCACCGCCCTTCCCCGCGTCACCGCTGTGGTGCTTTGGACGGTCGTTCTGCTGGTGGGAGACACCGCCTTGGCCCAGTGCTGCGGCCAGTCAATCCCGGCCCCGGTTGCCACCCAGACCTACCGGCTCGACTATCAGACGGTCTATGACGA
>RFVE01000094.1 GCA_009922585.1 Planctomycetia bacterium | reverse complement strand
GGAGAATAAGCGATGAGCGACTCGGTCTATTACCACCAGGGCTGCCCTGTTTGTGGGCGGATGCTGCGGATCGGTGTTCGGTTGTTGGGGCGTCGGGTCTATTGCCAGCACTGTGGCGGTGGGTTCCGTGCCACCGACCCCGACCTTGAGTCAACCGCCGGCAGGCTAGAGCATGGGCCTGACGGCGACCGCGTCGAGCAACTGCTCGCCCGAGTAGACGAAACGCTCGCTCACAAGCCCAAAGCAGACGAGGCTGGCTTTTCCAACGAGCGACTGGGGGCGTTTGGGGCTATCCTCGATGCCCCTGCTTACACGCGGGCCGATGAGGTTGATGAAGCGATCGGCTCAATGCCGGCAGTGATCGCCCGCAGGGCGTCCCAATAGTTGGGAAAGGTCTTCCCCACACAGGCCGGATCGAGAATGGTCACGCCTGGAGATCGCAGGCCGACGAGGGCCAGGCTCATCGCCATTCGGTGGTCGTCGTAGGTCTCGATTGCAGCCGGTCGTAGCGGGGCGGGCACGATGGTCAGCCCGTCGGATCGTTCGTCGACTGTTGCCCCGAGGCGTCGTAACTCGCATGTAAGGTCGGAGATGCGGTCGGTTTCCTTGTCGCGGATGTGGGCCACATTGCGAATGGTGGTCGGCCCGTCAGCGAACAGAGCCACTGCGGCCAGTGTCATCACGGTGTCGCTGACAGCATTCATGTCGACATCGATGCCCCGGAGCGATCCTCCACGTACCACAATCGAGGGTGCGGTTGAGCCATCTTCGGACCACCAAACCCGACAGCCCATCTGCTCCAGCATTTCGCAGAAGGCGACGTCGCCCTGGAGGCTGTCGCGGCCGAGGCCGATGATTTCAACCGTGCCACCGGTGATGGCCGCAGCAGCGGCAAAGTAGCTGGCGGCTGAGGCATCGGGCTCGACGCAATAGTCGCAGTTTGTGTAGCCGGTGGCTGCAATCTGCCAGTGTCGCTCATCCGGCAGATCGCAATGGCCGCCAAAGGCCTCCATGACTCGGCGAGTGAGTGTCAGATACGGGGTTGAGACCAGCGTGCCGGCCAGCTCAAGCGCCAGGCCGTGGGGCATGCAGGGGCCGGCGAGTGCCAGCCCGCTGGCAAACTGGCTGCTGGTGTTGCCGGCGATCGTCACCGCCGCTGCGGTTATGCCAGTGGCGGTGACAGTGACTGGCGGGCACTGACCCGGGCTGCCTGCTTCGGCCTGAAGACCGAGGGACCGGAGGGCAGTCAACAGGTCGCCGATCGGACGCTGCCGCATTCGCGGCGTGCCATCGAGCCGGTAGCTGCCGTGGCCGAGGCTAGTGACAGCCGCCAGGAACCGCATGGTTGTACCGCTAGCCTGGCAGTCGATGGTGGCGGTATCGGCCGGGATCCGTCCGCCGCTGCCCGACACGGTGAGGCGATGGTTTGGCCAGTCAGCCTCAATTGCAAAACCGAGTGCCGTGAGCCCGTCCACCATTACTCGGGTGTCATCGCTGTCAAGCACCCCTGTCAGCTGGCTTGTACCTTGCGCAAGTGCCGCACAGATCACCGCCCGGTTGGTGATGCTCTTGGACCCCGGGGGGCGGACGCGGCCACTGATAGGATGATCAACCGTGTTGATTGGGAGCTGATTAGGCAGGGACTGCGGCGGCATGGGTTGATGGTTAACAGAGGGAGCGTGGTTAGGGCTGGTGGCCCGCCCAGGGCGGGCCGGTCGGTGTCACATCCAGCTGCGGAAAATTCCGTCATCTGGGACAATATTCTACCGCCTCATTTCCTGTCGGGGCCGGAGCCTAACTGATGCCTGAATCTTCTCGATCTCCTGCGGAACCCCCGGCCGCTGCCTTGGGGCTGCTGCCCTATGAGCTGACCATGCCGCCACGGGTGATATTTGGCCCTGGTCGGGTCGCTGATGTTGGCCGTCTGGCGGCGACTCATGGTGAACAGGTCTGGCTGGTTACGGGCCGCACGAGCTTTGCCGGCAGTGGGGCCCGCGAGCCGCTACTGGCAGGCCTGCAGGAAGCGGGGCTGCCGCATCGGGAGGTGGCCTGCTCAGCCGGCGAACCGACAGTTGATCAGTTAGCCGCTGCTTTGGCTGTCCTGCCTGCTGACCGCAGTGGCGTCGTGGTGGTGGCGGTTGGTGGCGGGGCAACCATCGATCTTGCGAAGGCACTGGCGGCCTTGGCCACAAATGTTGCCCCCTGTGACGCGACGGCGGCTGAGACAGCCGTAATCGATCGGCTGGAGGGGGTCGGCCGGAGCCTGCCAATCAGTCGGGCCCCGCTGCCGGTGGTGGCCGTGCCGACCACGGCCGGAACCGGCGCCGAGGCCACCCGTAACGCCGTGATCTCCTGCCCCCGCCGCCGCTTCAAGAAAAGTCTCCGCAGTCCACTGATGGTGCCACGGGTAGCAGTCCTCGACCCTGACCTCACTGGCTCCTGCAGCCGGGAGACTGTCGCGGCGGCCGGCCTTGACTGCCTCACCCAACTGATTGAGTCGTTCATCTCGCGCCGCCGGTGGTCGTTGCCGCAGGCCCTGGTGCTGGAAGCCTTTCCCCGTGCGGTCTCTGCCCTACCGAGAGTGCTGGCTGATCCGGCAGATGAGGCTGCCCGGGCGGCTCTTTTGCACGCTGCTTTTATCTCGGGGGTCAGTCTCGGCAATTCCGGGCTGGGGTTGGCCCATGGGGTAGCGGCGGCCTTGGGTGTGGAGTGCGGGACGCCGCACGGTCTGGCCTGTGCGGTCATGCTGCCAGTGGCGTTGCGGGTCAATCGGCATGAGTCAGCGGCAGTTGAGGTGTTTTATTCAACGGTGGGACTGAACAGCACTGCCAGTCCCAGGCCGACCACAATCACGGCGAGAGCGACGAGGATGGCAATCAAGAGGGTGGTGTCTGACCGGCGGCGGCGATGCGGTTGGACCGGATCGATCACGATATCCACCACCGCTTCGCTGGCAAGGGGATGTTCGGCCTCCGCAGGAACGGAGAACCCCTCGCTTCCTGCAGCGATTTGAGACGCTGCGACAGAGCGGGGCGGCGGCGGCATGAAGAATTGATGAGCAGGTGGGAGCGGAGGAGGCGTTGGATTCGCCATTGTCTTGCTCGTGTCGCCTGGTAGTGAATCAGCCTTACTCATCACTGCTTTTTCTTCTCAGGAAATTCCATCACGACCAGCTTTTTTGTGGCGGGATCGTAGGCATATTCTTGGTAGTACGGCAGCATCGGCAGTTGGAGGCCGGCAGGCTCCCCCGGCTGAATAATTTCGCGGATAAAGCCGTCATAGCCCTGTGGTAAGTCACCATGCTGTGCCTGATAGAGGCTCAGCCGTTGCTCAACCGCCATCATGGCCATTTTCCCGACACTCGTGCGGTAGGCGTCAGCAGCCACCTCAAGCCCGGTGCCGGTGATTTCCATGCTTGCAGGAATACCACCAGCAGCTTTGGCAGCGGTTATGTCGAGCACGTTCTGCGTGAGCAGGGTGACGACCCCTGCAGACCACCACGACATGTTTGGTTTCGGAGTCATGTGTTTCCCTCTGTCAATAATCCGCAAGGCAGTCTGAGGTATCTTGCCTGCTGCAATGCCTTGCATTCAGAAGGGTCTACAGTGTCGTTGCCAGATCGTCAGTTCAGCCAGGGTGTGCTGATGCTTGCGGGCGGTTTCACGAATAACGAAAGGCACATCTTGCCGCTGATGCAGGCTGAATGACCCTGCCAGGGCTGCCGTCAGTCCCGCCAGGGTCGTCATGGGATTGCCGGCGGCATCAGTGTAGCCGCCTAACCAATGCCGCTTCGGCGTGTATTCCTCCAGCCAGGTATAGGGGGAAGTGATCGCCAGCCAGCCGCCGGGCCTTATTCGCTCAGCAATCGCCGTCAAAAACAGCTGTGGTTCGTAGAGCCGGTCGATCAGGTTGCCGGCAAAGACGAGGTCATAGTCGGTGAGGTCGGCGGGCAGGTCGCAGGCGTCACCGGTGGCGAACGCGATGCGGCTGGCCAGCTCAGTGGCCTGCATGTCAGCCAGCGACACCCGGCGGTCAACCGTCAGCACGCCTTCGGTGGGCACTCGAAAGTCGAGTGAACCCGCATCCTGCAGCTGCACCGCCGCTGCGATAAAGCCGGCTGAATAGTCGATGGCGTCAACATGGCTGAACTGCCGGGCCAGTTCGATGGCCGACCGCCCCACGGCGCAGCCGACATCGAGACAACGGTCACGGCTGCCCGGACCGATAGCTTTCATGATCGCTTCGACACAGGCGGCCGGGAAGTTGCGGACCCCAAGTGCCTCTGGCCCGTAGTGAAACTCGAGGTACTGATCGACCAGGCCGCTGGTTTCGTAGAGGGCGGCCCCCGGGGTTTGCGCGGCGGACGAGGTCATGAAGAATTCCTTTTCGAGTGATCCGGGTTGAACCGAGCCCACCTGGCCGATCAGTTGTTATTCACTCGGCTGGCATTGGCCAGCCCGGTGACGAGCCGCTCGGGCAGCGGTGCGGTCGCCCCCAGCAGGCTGCCAACGACGCTGCCGCGGTGACACGAGTCGCCGCCGCACTGAGCATTGGAACAGATTCCGTCAGCCGGGCGGCCGGCGTGGCGGTAGGCCAGAAACAGAGCCGCGGGAAAGGCGTCGGGAATGTAGCAGGCTGAGGAGAGAATACCGCCGATGACGATCCGGTCAGGGGCGGCCTCCCACTTCTTGAGCTTGGCCGCCGAGATCCAGGCCGGCGCTTCGTCGAGGATTGTTTCCCGCAGGTCGGCCCCGCGGCTGACGGCCGCGAGAATCCGCACCACCACGTCCGCAGCGGCCAGCACGTCGGCATCCTTGTGGGTGAGGGCCACATGGGTCTGGACGATTTCCCGCAATTCGGGATGCCGCGGGCCGAGGGCGGCGACGAGAGCCGGCACCTGCACGAGCCCGCCGATGTGAATGTCACGGACGCCGCAGTTGATCGGCTTGCGGCCCGAGGCGTAGTTGGTGAAGAAATGCCGATGGTACTCCTCGGCATAGGTGTCACGGTGCCGGCCCGGGGTGAGCATGAACTCGATGTAGCTATCGAGCCAGCGTTCGGCGTCATAGTGCCCGGCCCGCCGGACCTGCTCGAAGAGTTCGACCGCCAACTGGGCGTTGAGGGTGTTCTCGCCGGCCTTCAGGAACTGGTGATAGTGAACCCCCCGCCGACCCCAGTACTGGGCCTGCTCGCGGAGAATGTCGCCCCGCTCGTTGAGTGGCCGGTACTCCGACCGCCAGAGGATGCTGTCGGGGTGCTGCGGCTTCGGGGCGTGATAGCAGTCGATCAGGCCGAAGTCGCGTTCGATGGCTGACTGGTTGTAGTACCAGTGGACCGGCATAGCGACGGCGTCGGCGGCGAGGGCCCCGAGGAACACCTGTCGGCCGAAGGCCTGGGGCGAAAGATCGGCAGCGGCTGGGACGGTGGCATTCGGCTCTGGGGTGGTTGATTCAACTGGGTTCATCGCAACACCTTTTCGAAGAACGTGGTTACCCGTGGATTTTCGCAGTTCTCAAAGACCTCGGTGGCGGTGCCGTGGGCCAGCACCCCTCCCGCACCGATGAAGGCCACCTCGTCGGCCACCTGCCGGGCAAACTGCATGGCATGGGTCACCAGGACGAAGTCGGTTCCGGTCTCTTTGAGGGCTTCGATCATGTCGAGCACTTCAGCGGTCATTTCGGGATCGAGGGCAGAGGTCGGCTCGTCGAGGAAAAGCCTGGTCGGCTGCACCACCAGTGCCCGCAGGATGGCGATGCGTTGATTCTGTCCACCGGAAAGCTGGGCTGGCCGCTTGTCGGCATGGTCGGCCAGCTGAAACCGTTCCAGTGGCTCGACAACCCGAGCCTCGGCCTCTGCTCGACTGAGCCCGTGTACATGGACCAGCGGCAAAATCAGGTTTTCTCGCGCCGACAAATGCGGAAACAGATTGTAGGCCTGAAAAACCGTTCCGACCGTGCGACGATACGCCAGCAGGCCCGCTTCGTCCCGCGGCAGAGCCGTGCCATCAAAGCTCAGCTGGCCGGCAGTCGGCACATCGAGGCCGGCCAGAATCCGTAGCAGGGTCGATTTGCCTCCACCTGACGGCCCGACCAGCACCAGCGAGCCGATGTCACCGGTGACCAGTGACAGATCATCGAGCACCGTGGTCGTGCCGAATCGCTGGGTCAGGTTGTTGATGACAAGGTTCATACAGGTGCTGGCTGTTACCGCTCGTACCGAAAGCTCGCTTCCAGCCACCGCGATGCGGCCGACAGTGGTAACGTCAGCAGCAGATAACCGATGGCAAGCGGCAGGTAGCTTTCAAGGGTCGAGTAGGTGAAGGAGTTGACCTCCTGAGCGTTGAGGGTCAGCTCTGAAATGGCGATCACCGACAGCAGTGACGAGTCTTTGATCAGGGAGACCAGCTGGCCGGCCACTGCTGGCAGCACCAGTCGCACCGCCTGCGGCAGCACCACCAGCCGAAAGGCCTGCCAGCGGGAGAGGCCAATGGCCCGGGCTGAGTCGCGTTGAGTCTTCGGGATAGCATCCAAGCCCCCGCGAAAGATCTCTGCCATGTAGGCCCCGCTGAAGGCGGCCAGCACCAGCGTGCCGACGACGAACCGATTTTCGAGGCCGACGGCATTGGCGACGACGTAAAAGCCCAGCAGCAGTTGCACCAGCAGCGGAGTGCCCCGGATCAGCTCGACGTAGATCCGTCCGGTGGCCTCGACCAGCGGGCTGCGGGCGGCCAGTAGCAGGGCGACGACCAGTCCGATCAGCACGCTGAGGACGAGTGCAGCCAGGCTCAGGCCGAGGGTGACCAGCCAGCCCTGGACGAACTTCTGCCGATATTCCCAGACTCCGGCCCAGTTCCAGTCGCCGGGGACCTGCATGCAGGCAAGGGCGAGCAGGCCGACGAAGGCAGCAGCAACGATTGTGTGGGCGAGCGACCGAGGCATGCCCACAGCATAGGGGTGTTGTCGCTGCCGCGTCACCACTGTGACACATCTGCCTGGCGGCAGGATGCCGCCAATGATCACCAGCGGAAGTGTGCGAACCTTGGCTTCGCATGCTTCCGCCCCTAGGAAAGTCGGGCAGGAAGCCCGAGCTTTCCGTGAAGCTAGCCACGCCCAGTGCCAGCCGGCGGCAGGATGCCGCCAATGAGCACCAGCGGAACGTCACAAACCTCGGCTTTGTGTCGTTCCGCCCAAGGAAAGGCCGACAGGATGTCGGCGCTTTCCGTGTAGCTAGAAGCCCGAGCTTTCCGTGAAGCTAGCCAGCCGGTCGGGGGAACCCGTGCCCACTCGCTAGACGTTCACGTCGGCCATCCTTGGCCGCCGTTCACTGCCCGTCCGCGGCGCTTCGCCCTCCGGGCTGTGCTTGCTTGCGGAAGCGACCGGACCGGCAGTACGAGTGGCGTCGAGCACTTAACTGCCACGCCCACTGCCAGCCGGTGACAGGATGCCAATCCTGTTCGGCACACGAGTTGCCGAGCAATCGAATGACCACCAGACGATGCTCCGTTTTGCCGCCCGCTTTAAGGGTGTGGCCTCGCCCGTACAAGTGAGAAAAAGCCCATGCTTTGAAGCCCGAAGCGCAAGCTGAGGGAAACCGCGCTTTTTGAGCCCAGACCTGTATTCCCTCGGCTCGCGGCTCGGGCTTCCCCGAGTTCCGTTCCGCTCAGCGCATTATCAAAAACCGCAAGTCGGGGTCCACGCAACGCTATCCCCCGGCTTGCGGTCGGGGGGTCACGGTTCATCAGTACCTCAAAAACGACACAGAATCCGCGTCGAACGGCATTGCCCTTCCTCGCCCTTGCCCGCGAATGCGGACGAACGATTGTTTCCTTGGACAACACGCAAAAAACGCCGAGGTGGGGAGGGTGGAAGAGTGTTCGCCCGCATTCACGGGTGGGGACTCGATATGGCTTCCCGATGGCTTTTCCAACGGATTGCAAGCCACGATCGCCCCGCCGGTTGCGAGGGATTTCGGAACTTTTCCGGTGAATCACTGAATTGACGCCGGCATCGCGGTGCTGACTGCGCTGTTGCTCACAGCCGGCCCCGCAGCATGCCGTGCCAGTAGAGCCGCGGCAGCACCTGGGTTTTCAGCAGCCACATGCTGTAGCGTTCCTTGGCCTGGTCGAAGGGGAAGCTTTCGGCCGGCTCGCCGTCATAGTCAAACTCTGCCAGCATCATCCGGTTGTAGCCGGTGACCACCGGGCAGGACGAGTAGCCGTCATAGCTGGCCGTGAGTGGCCGACCCTCCATGGCCGCCAGCAGATTGGCCACCAACACCGGGGCCTGCTTGCGAACCGCCGCGCCTGTCTTCGAGGTGGGCAGCCCGGCAGCATCCCCGATGGCGAAGACCTCCGGGAAGCGAGGATGCCGCAGCGTGTGCTTGTCGGCCTCGACCCAGCCCTTTGCATCAGCGAGCGGGCTCTGCTTAATGACGTCCGGACTGCTCATCGGCGGGGTGACGTGAATCATCTGGTAGGGGATCGTGACCCGCTCGCCGCTGTCAACGAGTTCACAGACAGCTTCGTGGGCATCGGGCCGGATCTCGATCAGATTGTGGCGGAAGCGGGCGTCAATCCCCTTGCGGGCGACCACTGCCTCGAGCGTCTTCCGATATTTCGGCACCGAAAAAATTGCCTGCTGCGGGGTCGCGAAGACGACCTCCGACTTTTCGCGAACACCACTGCGGCGAAAGGCATCATCGGCGAGATACATGATCTTCTGTGGAGCCCCGCCGCACTTTACTGCGGTATTGGGCATCGTGAACAACGCCGTGCCGCCTGGAAACGAGCGGATGCACTCCCAGGTGTAGGCGGCGTGCTGATACGAGTAGTTGCTACAGATGCCCCGTGTGCCGATGCCCTCGGCGAGTCCGGGAATGGCGTTCCAGTCGATCTGGATGCCGAGGGCCACCACCAGCCAGTCATAGGTCAGTTGACATCCAGCCTCGGTAAGGACAGCCTTTCGCTCCGGCTGAATCGCAGCCACGCGATCGTGAATCCAGTCGACACCGGCAGGAATATAGTCAGCCTCCCGCCGCCGACTCGCTTCCGGCGGAAAGACCCCTGCGCCGACCAGCGTCCAGAGCGGCTGGTAGTAGTGGCTTTCGGAGGGCTCGACGATGCCAAGGCCAAGGCTGTGCTTCGCCCTTCGCAGGCGGGCAGCCACGCTAATGCCGGCCGAACCACCGCCCAAAATCAGCACCGGGATGTGCTTTGTTGCTGCAGCCGCCATCACCTTCTCTCCTCGCCAGACGAAACATAAACCCTCAACTTATGCAAATATATCGCCATCTCACGATATGTCAACATTTTTTATCAGAACGCATAGGGCCTGGCTATGCTCGAAGGACATCACCATGAGCGCACATTTCGGAGGTCGTTGTGGTAAGCCATCGTGTTTTGCTCACCAGTTGGCGATTTTTTGTCCGCACCGCGGCCACCGCAGCCTTTGCCACGACGCTCGCGGTGTTCCCGGCGTCCGCGGCTACCGCGCCGCTGCGGGTTGGGATGGAGCTTTCTTACCCGCCATTCGAGATGACCGAAACCGACGGCCAGCCGACCGGTGTCAGCGTGCGGCTGGCTGAAGCCCTCGGCCAGCACCTCGGGCGGCAGGTCGTCATTGAAAACATTGCCTTCGACGGGCTCATTCCCGCCCTCCGCACCGGCACGATTGACTGCATTATCTCGTCGATGACCGCCACGCCCGAGCGAGCCCGGTCGATCGCGTTCTCGCAGCCATACCTCACCACGGGGCTGACCCTGCTCGTCGGCAAAAATAGTCCGATCAAATATCCCGACACCACCCGAGCACTCCTCAAACCATTCCGCGAAGAGACCTGGGCCATTGGCCTGCGGAAAGCCGACGAGAAACTTCGGATGCAGATCAATACTTTCTTGAAGCAATTCAAAGAAGAAGGTGGCTTCGAAAAGCTCGGCGATGAATTTCTGCCTGAAGAAAAAGCCTACTCCAGAAAAACGGCATCCCTTTCTACTTTTAGCTTCACGGAAAGCGCCGACATCCTGTCGGCCTTTCCTCGGGGCAGCTGGCCAAGAAGCCGATGTTCTTGGCCGGCTGCTGGTGCTCATTGGCGGCATCCTGCCGCCGGCTGGCAGTGGGCAAGGCTGGCTTCACGGAAAGCTCGGGTCTCCTGCCGATGCCGTTCGGCACGGATGCTGTGTCGTTTTTGAGGTACTGATGAACCGTGTTCCCCCGACCGCAAGCCGGGGGATAGCGTTGCG
>RFVE01000093.1 GCA_009922585.1 Planctomycetia bacterium | reverse complement strand
CGCCGCCCGCGCGATCGGCTGCCAGCGGCAACTAGACCTGCTCCGCTTGCCCGTTTTTCGTGAAACTGCAGGCCCCGGCGGTCGGTGACTGTTCCACCGGCCGCACGGGGCTCGTAATGCACGCACCGTGCCGACATCCGGCCCGCCCCGCATGATTTCCCTTGACTGTCCTGACAGCCAACTGGAGAATTCAAGGGAATTCAGTCGATCAAGCAAGAGTTCCGGTTTCCAATCTGCGACCGGTGTAGAGGAGATGTTTCTGCGATGGCACGATCAGCTCATAAGTCCCTCACTGCCAGCCGTCACGGCTGTGCAGGATTTCGACAGTTGCGATCACGGCGGAAACTGCTGCAGGCGGGCAGCCTTGCCGGGCTTGGCCTCTCCCTGGCTGACCTTTTTCAGATTCGACAGGCTCGCGGTGAAGCGTCGGTGGCGGCAGCGGGTGGCGTTCCAAAATTGCCCGAACGAATCAAGAGCGTCATTCAACTCAATCTGCCCGGTGGCTTCCCGCAGCACGAATCGTTCGATCCGAAGCCCGAAGCGCCGATTGATTACCGCGGCTCGTTTGGGGTCGTGAAGACGAAAACCGGTGACGTCTTCAGTGACAACCTGCCTCAACTTGCCGCGATCGCCGACAAGTTCACCGTCGTGCGCACGGGGTACACGCCGACGCCCGTGATCGACTACCCACAGATGGGCTCGATCGTCTCCCATGAACTCGGCCGGCGGGGTGAACTGCCCTGCTACATCGCCTTGCCGGCGAAGAATGCAGCCAGCGGCGGCACGGGCTTTCTACCGAGCATCCACGCCCCCTTCGAGACCGGCGGTGACCCGGCTCAGCAGAAAAAGAATTTCACGGTGCGGGACTTCTCGCTGCCGGGCGGGATGTCGCTCGAGCAGTTCCAGCGCCGGCAGGCAGTCCGCAATGCCGTTGAACAACGAATTCGCGGGCTTGAGGCCAGCCCGGTGCTCCTCGACACCATGGATGAGTTTCATAGCCGAGCCTACTCACTGCTCACCTCGACCGATGCCCAGCGAGCCTTTTCGTTTGAGGGCGAAACCGACGAGACGTTCGAACTCTACGGCAGTGAGGTCACCGGGGATGTCAAGGGTCCTGATGGCCGCCTGCATCCGAAGGGTCTGGCTGAACGGCTCATCATCGCCCGTCGGCTGGTCGAAACTGGCGTGCGATTTGTGACCGTGCAATATGGCTCGTGGGATTGCCACGGCGACGTTCGCAAGGCCTGCCTCGACCAGATGCGGCCGTTTGATTACGCGGTGGCTGGGCTGATCTCGGACCTCGACCGCCGCGGCCTGCTCGACTCGACCCTTGTCTGGGTGACGAGTGAATTCGGCCGCACGCCGAAGGTGAACAAGGAAAGTGGCCGCGATCACTGGGCCCGCAACTATTCGATGCTGCTGGCAGGCGGCGGCTTCCAGCAGGGCCTGATCTATGGTGCCAGCGACTGAGAACCTGATGGCGACGATCTATCACCAGATGGGCATCGATGCCAATAAAGAGTTGCTGGCCTTCGGCACCCGGCCGATTGAAATCATTCGTGACGCCAAGGTCGTCACCCAGTTGCTCGGCTGATTCACTCGGCACTGCTGTCATCCGCCCCTCCCCCCTCTGGAGCTCCACGAGTATGCGGCTTTCCGTTCCTGCTGCTCTCTGCACGATGACCCTGCTTGCCGGCCTGGTCGGGACGGCAACAGCCGACCCCTGGATCGCCGGCGTGAAACCACGGCTGATCGGACGCGGCGGTATGGCTGAGATCGTCATCGATCGATGGGGGCATGAGGCTCAGGGCCTGGTCTTTTACCCGCCTGTGATCGGCAGCCCCAAGGCAGGTCAGTCTTCCACAGCTGGCATTCGCTGTGTCGGCACCCAGTTCGACGAGAGCAAGAAAAAGCTGACCTGCCAGCTTGAGGTGGCTGCTGACTGTCAGCCGGGTGAGCATCCCTTTCGCGTGCTGACCGATGCCGGCATCTCCACGATGGGAACGGTTCTCGTCTCACCATTCCCAGTTGTTGATGAAGCTGAGGCGAAGGCCAACTCAAACGACACGCCGGAGACAGCACTCGTTGTTGAGCCGAACGTCACCATCCGGGGCACGCTCTCCAACAGCGCCGCCGATGATATCGACTGCTTTCGGGTGGTGGGGAAGGCCGGCCAACGGCTGTCAGTCGAGGTTGAGATGGTCAGCATGGGTGACGACCTGCGGTGGAACCCCGTTCCGGAGGGCTATGACTCGGTCGTCGCCATCCTCGATGCGAACGGCGACAAGATCGCGGGCAACGATGACTCGCCGCTGAACCGTCAGGATCCATTGGTGGCAGTCAAACTGCCTGCCGACGGCGAGTACACCGTGGTCCTGCGACGGGCGATGTTCGTGCCGCAGATCCGGGAATATGCAATTCACATTGGCAGCTTTGCCCGGCCGCTGGCTCCCTTTCCAGCAGGAGGACCGGCCGGCAGCGAGCTTGAGGTGCAGCTGCTCGGTGACCCCCTGGGCACCATGCAATCGTCGGTCACGGTGCCGCAGACTGTCGGAACCTTTCCGTTGTTCGGCGAGGCTCCATCCCCTCTTGTCCTCCGGTCGTGCCCGTTTCCCAACCTGCTGGAAGCGGCCGATGCCGATGAGACCAGGGTGTCGACGCTTCCGGTTGCCGTGAACGGAATCCTCGCCAAGCCGGATGAGACTGACCGGTATCGGCTGACGGTGGAAAAGGATGTGCCGTTGCAGGTGCGGGTCTGGGCGGCAGCCCTGGGCAGCCCGGTCGATCCGCGGATTCGCATCCGGCCCATCGATGCGGCGGGTGAACCGGGTGCCGTTGAGTTGGAGGCCGATGACGCGAGCTACCAGGACCGCGACATTTTTGGCGGGCATGGCGATTTCCCCGACACATTCGATCCCTCGGTCATCTGGACGCCGAAACAAAGCGGTGATTATCTGCTTGAAATTTCTGACCCGCGGGGCACAGGCGGCCCGACCCACGTCTATCGCGTTGAGATTGCCCCGCCTGTCAACACCCTGCATGTCGGGCTCTCCTGGGAGGACTACAAACCCGAGCGGCCTCGGAAGACCTCGCTTTCGATTCCCCAGGGCGGCCGCTGGACGGTGAATCTTTCGCTCTATCCCGGTCAGGGCAGCAGCATCAGTGGCCCAATCGACCTGGCGGTCTCCGGTCTCCCACCGGGACTCCAGGCTCTGACCACGCAGCTGCCATCCTTTCAGAAAACCTGGCCGCTCACCTTGGTTGCCGAACCGGATGCCCCGGTCGCCGCCTCGCTCATCCAAATCGAAGCCAAACCGACCGACGCGGAGACACCACTGACAACGATCAATCAGCAGAACCTGCAGCGGGTGTCATACTCGCACTATCCTTGGCGAAATATCCGGGTTGACCGGTTCGCGGCCGCCGTCAGTCGGCCGGCTGGATTTGCGGTCGCCCTCGAAATGCCCAAGCAGCCGTTAATGCGGGGAGCCGCTCTCACAATTCCCGTCCTGATCGAGCGTCAGCCTGGGTTTGATCAGCCGCTTGAAGTGCAGTGCGAACTGGCACCTCCCGGGGTCGGCACTCCGGCCGCCACAATCATTCCTTCGGGCGAGAGCCGTGCCAGCCTGACCCTGACCGCGACCACCAGTACCAGGCTTGGCTCCGGGCCGCTTTATGTCATGGTCACCACTGTTGAGCCCAGCGGCAAAATGGGCGGTGATAACGTCAGCGGCGCCGAGCGGGTCCGGGTCTCTTCCGAAGTGGTGAACCTCACCGTGGCCGACCCGTTCGTAGCGCTCTCAAGTGAGCCACAGAGCGTTCGTCGGGGTGAGCGGCTGGCCTACCGGTGGAAGGTGAAACAACTCCAGCCGTTCGCGGGGACCGCCCGCGTTAGCATGCTCGGCCTGCCGGTGGGCGTGACGGCGATCGGCCCACCGCCCACGATTGACACCAACACGTCCGACGTCACCGTCGAGCTTGAGGCCCGTGACGAAGCCCTGCTCGGCATGGTTGGGGAACTCACCTGCGAACTCGAATTCACCATCGACGGCGAAGCCATCAGCCTCCGGACCGGCAACGGCCGGCTGCGAATCGACCCCCGCCGGGAATGAAATTCTCGCTTGTACCTATCCAACACCCCTTCAGAGAAACACTGGGAAACGGATGAGAACCACCGCCGTCCCTGAGCAAAGCTTGCTGCTCCTGAAGGCAACCGGCAAGGTCTCTCACACCGGCGGAAAACTCTTCGACCGCGATAGTGACCTGTATGCCACCCTGCGGAATTGGATTGCGGCCGGCGCGACCGACGATGTGGGCGAGGTGGCCGATGTCGCGGGCATCTCGGTCTCAGACACGTCATTGCTTTTTGACAAGGCCGGTGGTGAGTCGGACGTACGGGTAACGGCCAGCTATACCGACGGCTCAACCCGTGACGTCACTGCTTTGGCCCTGTTTGGCACCAACAACCCCAGCGTGGCCGAGATCGACACGGCCGGACGGGTGACCGCCAAGGCTGCCGGCGACACCACCGTTTTCGCCCGCTTCAGCCGGTTCACCGTCGGGGCAGAGGTAATCGTCCTCGCCGACGATCCTGGCTTTGTCTGGCCCAGCCCGCCCGAAAACAACTTCATCGATCAGCTTGTTTTTGACCGGCTTCAGAAACTGCGGATTGCCCCCTCGGAGATCTGCGATGACGAAACCTTCCTCCGCCGCGTCACGCTTGACCTTGCCGCTCGGCCGCCGACGGTGGAGGAATATCACGCCTTCATGAATGAGGGGGCCGCCGACAAGCGGGCCAAAAAGATCGATGCCCTACTCGCCAGCGAGGACTTCACCGACTATTACACCGGCCTCTGGGCTGAACTCTGCCGGGTTGCCAGCATGGACTACACCGGCCGGGCCGATTCGCATAAGCCGGCCAACGCCTTCGTGGCCTGGCTCCGAGAGCAGGTGGCGGCCGACCGGCCCTTCGATGAGGTTGTGGCCGACATGGCCACTGCCGTTGGCAGCACGAACATCGACGGTCAGACCGGGCTCTATACGGGCGTGCGAATGCAGTGTGCCGAGTGCCACAATCATCCCTTTGACCGCTGGACGATGGATGACTACTACGGGTTTGTCAGCTTTTTCACCTGCGTCAAACGGAAAAAGGGGAGTGACGGTCGCGATCGCCGCGTGATTTTTGACCCCACTGCAGCGCCAGCGAAGCACGCGGTGGACGGCCGGCCCGTCCCTGCCAAACTGCTCGGAGTGGTCGAGCCGGTCGCTGGTGACGGTGATCCAAGACGGGCTCTCGCTGGCTGGATTCGCGACCCCAACAACGATCTCTTCAACCGCAATATCGTCAACCGACTCTGGGCCCATCTCTTCGGTGTTGGCATCGTCGATCCGGTCGATGACTTCCGGGCCACGAACCCACCCGCAAACGGGCCACTGCTCGACGGTCTGGCCACCCGGTTCGCAGAACACGGCCGCCGGATTCGACCGCTGATTCGTGACATCTGCAACTCGCGGGTCTACCAGCTTTCAGCGGAGCCGACGCCATCAGCTGTCGGCGACCAGCGACAGTTTTCCCACGCCATGCTCCGCCGCCTGCGGGCCGACGTGCTGCTCGACTCGATCGTCGCGGTCACCGGTGTCGCCCGCTCACTGCCGAAGTCACCAAAGGGCACCAAGGCGATCAACTACATCAATCGGGGGTACGGTTACCATGCCACCGGCGACTACGTCCTCGATACGTTTGGTCAATCGGCCCGGAAGACCGTCTGTGCCTGCGACACCAAGACCAACCCGTCCCTGCCGCAGGTGATGCACCTGCTGGTAGGGGACACTGTCAGCCCCCGGGTCCACACTGCTGCCACGAACGGTGTGCTCAAGCAGATCATCGACGAGCACTCCAGCCCTGAGGGTGTAATTGAGGCAATTTTCATTCGAGCCCTTTCGCGGCGGCCGACAGCAACCGAGATGGAGACGATGCTCCAGGTCGCCGCCGACGGCGGCAGCCCGGCCGGCTATGAAGACATCTTTGCCGGTCTGCTCAGCTCAAGTGAGTTCCTGTTCAACCATTGATCACCTGACACACCCTGGGGATCCAAGAGATTCTTCTCAAGAGGTTTTTCGATGCGCTGTCTTTCACTCGTTCTTGCCATGGCTTTGCTCGCCGGTCCACTGCTGGCTGCCGATGCCGAGAAGCCGATCAATTTTGAGGAGCACATTGCTGGCATCCTCAAGCAGCACTGTCTGCAGTGCCATGGCGAAGGCAAGCAGGAGTCAGGCCTCAACTTTGCCAGCTACGCCGGCCTCATGAAGGGCGGCAGCGGCGGCGAGGTGGTAGTGGCCGGCCGCTCCAGTGCCAGCCGGCTGGTCGAGGTGATCACCGCCGAGGAGGAGGGCGAGCGGATGCCCCCAGACAACGACCCTGTGCCGCCGGAACAGGTGGCAATGATCAAGCAGTGGATTGACACCGGTCTGCGGGAGAATGCCGGCAGTAGCGTTGCCGCGATGCGAACGCTTGGCTTCACGCCAACGGCGGCGGCCAGCCACGATGGCCCCGCCCCGATGCCGGCAGACCTGCCGGCGGTCGAACGGCCGCAGCTGCGGCGACCGTTCCCGGTGCTGGCGCTGGCGGCGAGCCCACGGGCCGACCTGACGGCCGTTGCCTCGTACGAACTCGTCGATCTGATGGCAACGCCCGAGCAGTCCCTGGGGGCGATTGGCTTTCCAGAGGGTGAACCTCATGTGCTACGGTTCAGCCCGTCTGGCGGCCGGCTGCTGGTGGCTGGGGGTCGGCCGGTCCAGACTGGCGTGGCAGCCATTTTTGATGTTGTGACTGGGAACCGCTTGGCAACTGTCGGCGATGAACCCGACGCCGTAATCGCCGCCGACATTTCGCCGGATGAGCGCCGGGTGGCCCTTGGGGGCTCAGGCCGGGTGGTGAAGGTCTTCTCAACCGAAGATGGTTCGCTGCTGCACACCCTGACCAAACACACCGATTGGGTGACCGCGATCGCCTACAGTCCCGACGGCAAACTGCTGGCCACCGGTGACCGGATCGGCAACATCCATCTCTGGGATGCCGAAAGCGGCGGGGTGGTGCTGCCGCTGGCTGAGCATAAGGGATCGATCAGGGCTCTTTCATGGCGGAGCGACAGCGGGGTGGTGGCCTCCTGCGGTGAAGACGGCCTGGTTGTCTGGTGGGATGTCAAGGACGGCTGGCCGGTGGCAAGCAAGCCGAACGCCCACCCGCCAAAGCGGCCTGAGGGAGTCTATGGCACCGTGCCCAACGGTGTTCTCGATGCGGCCTTTGGTCCCTCAGGTGAACTGGCAACCTGCGGTCGTGATGGCAAGATCAAGCTCTGGTCGGCCAAGGGGAAGGAAGAGAAGTCCTTTGCCATTCCCGACGATGCCCCGGCCGGCGTGACGATTGTTCCCACTCGCGTGGCCATCTCGTTCGACGGCAAGGCTGTTCTGGCCGGCGACTCGGCGGGCCGGCTGCACACCTGGCCATCCCGCTGAGCAGAACGGAACTCCGGGAAGCCCGAACCGCGAGCCGACGGAATGCGTGTCTGGGTTTAACAAACGCGGTTCCCCTCAGCTTGCGCTTTTTGAGGTTGCGCTGAGTGAAACCGAAATTCAGGAAGCCCGAGGCGCGAGCCGAGGGAATGGGGTTCTTGGTGCAACAGACGCGGATTCCCTCAGCTTGCGCTTCGGGCTTCAAAGCATCTACTTTTTGACGGAGTTTTTGCTCATCGCCGTGAATGCACAACATCAAAACTTGCGATTCGGGCTTCGAAGCATGGGCTTTTTCCCAGTGGCACGCCGGAAGCATTGCTATCCATGGCCCTTGCCTGCGAATGCGGACAAACACTCGCCCACGCGGGCAAGGCCCAAAAATGCAGAGCGTTGTCAGTGTTGCCGGTCGCCGCCTCTAAGCGGTGAAAAAATTATTTCGACTCGCTGCTGCCAGCACCTTCGAAAACCGGTTGTGTTATAAAATATAGGAGAACGTTTTCGTTTTTTTTCATCCTCCAACCGATAGAAATGCCACGCCTGATGCTCTCGACCAAAGCGACGCAACCGACTGGGGACGATGCCTACTCGGAGGTTCGCAGCTTTCTGCTTGACGGCGACGTACAGCCTGGCCAACGCCTTTCGCACCGGCTGCTCGCCAAAGAGCTCAACCTCAGCCGAAGCCCGGTTCGCGAGGCGTTGCTTCGGCTTGAAGCCGAAGGGCTCATCGAGCACCGCCCACAGTCGGGCGTCTACCTTCGTGAAATTTCCCCACGTGATCTTCGTGAACTGTATGAAATCCGGGAGATTCTCGAGCCCCACGCTGCCGAACAGGCCGCCCGCCTGGCAACGGCCTCGCAGCGAGGACGGCTTGCCAAAATCTGCGATGAAGTCACTGCGATTGCCAGCCGACCCGACTTAGCAGAATGGCTGACCAAGGCCAGTCACCGCCGCCAACTCTCCAGCCTTGACCGTGAGTTCCACGCAGTCATCCTCACCGCCGCGGGTAACCGGATTGCCAGACAATTTTTTGAAACAGCCCAGGTATTGTCGCTGGTCTTCTTCTGGAATCACATGCAGGTCCCGACCAATCGGCTTGCCAAGCGGGTCGCACCGACCGCCAAACAGCACCGCCGGATTGAACAGGCAATCAGAAGGGGCGACCCAACTGCTGCCCGCCGCAGCATGAAGGCCCACATTGCTGGCATGTCCCGGCGCATCCTTGCCAGCCTGCCCGAGCGAAACTCCGGCTAATCAGTAAGCCCGAGTTCTTTGGCCTGCGTGGGTAACTCTGGGTCAACCAGCCCTTGGGCACCACGGCCCTGCGAGAGCCGGTCAGCGGTGTCAAACTCGATACTCTCGATGTCGGCCTGCCACCAACGGAGGCGAGATTCTTTCTTCGCCGGCGCCTCAACGGGCCGGACCAGCCGCATGCCGACCCCGAGAGCGGGCTCTTCGGTATACCACCACGGGCTCTTGGGGAGGTTCGGGTCAACGTCCTTCCAGGCTTCGTCTTCAGAGCCTCGACGGGCCGCCGAGCGGCACTGCGCTGCCTCATCGTAGTAAGCACCACCCCGTACCACCCGCTGTTCAAGCTCGGTCGGCCAGTTGATCGCCGAGGCCAGCGGTAGCGGCTGGGGCTTGTCGGCCAGCGCTGCATAGCCATCGTCTGCCAGTTGGTCGAGCACCCACTCGCTGACATTACCGTGCATGTCGTAAAGCCCCCAGGCATTCGGCTTCTTTTCACCGACGGGGTGGGTCGTGTCGTCGGCGTTATCAACGAACCAGGCATAGTCATCGAGCGACTCGGCGTCATCGTGCGAGAAGGGGGTGGTCGTACCGGCCCGGCAAGCATATTCCCATTCCGCCTCAGCTGGCAGCCGATAGAACCGGCCCGTCAGACCGCTCAGCCACTTGGTGTACTGCCGGGCGGCGTACTGCGTCATCGTCACTGCCGGCTGCCTGGGATCTTCCCCGTTGATAAAGGTTGTGGTCGGGTCATACAGCACCGACGGTGCCGTGACGGCGTCGATGACGTTCTCGTCGGTCACCAGCCGTACCCCCGATGTTTCGAGGGCCTTGAACAGGTCGAGCATCGACAGAAACGCCTTGTATTCGGCCCAGGTCAACTCGTGGGCAGCCATCCAGAAAGGCGGCAGCGTCACCTCGGCCTGCGGGCCCTCGACATCATCACGGCCAACCTCATCAGCAGGGCTACCGAGCCGGACCGTCCCGCCCGGGATTGGCACCATCCGAAAACTGAGTTCGGTACCGGGAATCGCCTCTTCGTAGGGCACCAGCCAACCATCCTGCCACTTCACCGCTGGCGGCGTAGTTTCGGGCCGCTTGGTGCCCTTCACAAAGCCGGGGGATGCATCGCCGGCGACAGCCACTGCAGGCAACAGGGCGACGGCAGCAGCGAGCAGGAGGTGGGCAAAAGAACGAAGCGTCAAAGTGATGCGCATGGTGCAACCTGAGGAAAGTGTCGGGCAGCCAATCGTTGCCTGTCGCGACCTCCGTTTGAAAAATCACACGGAGCCGCGGAGACGCAGAGAAAACAGCCACGCGGCAGGTTTTCAATCGGCAATCTCAACGCTCAACTATAGCACGGCCACACAATCGCCCTCTCTGGCGAGAGAATCACCGCTGCTGTGTTGTGCCCTTTCCCTCGTGGCATCGCGGTGAAAACCCGCGATGCGGCACGCGGCCAGTGGGGCAACTGTCCGCTCAGTCGTGGTATTCAAACTTGTAGCGGCCGGGCATCGGCACCGGATAGCGGCCCTCCGCATCGGCCAGCAACGGAGCGGCCGACCCATCTTTGATCTCACCGGCGGCGGCGGCGATGTCGACCGGCATTGTGAGCATCTCGTCATAGCTCACCT
>RFVE01000092.1 GCA_009922585.1 Planctomycetia bacterium | reverse complement strand
CGGCCGAATGGGCAGACGTGGGCCTCGCGGCCCCCCGAGCAGACCACGAGCAACTCGCCATCGGCGGTCTGGCCAATCGTCGGCCAGCCGCAGTAGCGGTCGGCCGGACTGATCACCCGGGTGTCAAAGACCTCGATCGAGTCGGCCGCCACCCGATCAACGCCGGAGAACCCGAGCAGGCCCGCCAGCAAGAGCCATACCGGGACTGGACGACCGCCTCCCACAACCGCCGCAGTGCAACCACCGTGACGCAAACCCATGCCACCCTCCACATATGCACCAGAACAGGACCAGCTCAACTCGCTACCGACGCACTCATCGGCAGTACCGGCCGCACGGCAACGCCGCCTTTGCAAGCATTCCCACGACGAACCGGCCAGCCGGTAGGCTACCGCACTGGGAATCCCGTTGCAGCAGCGGCGGTTCCGCCGATTGAGAAGATCGCCGGGCGGCCGCAGTCCGTTCGCGTGCTTCCCAGGGACTATTCATCTTTTTCGCCTCCCGGAAAACCAGTCATGCTCCTCCACCGCACCGCCACCCGTCGTTCGTTCATTGCCGCCACTGGCGCTACCCTCTCAGCCTCTGCCTTCAAGCGGGTACTCGGTGCCAACAGCCGGCTACGGATCGCCGCGATCGGCGTCGGTGGCAAAGGCTTTTCTGACCTCAACAACACTGCCGCCAGCCCACATGCCGACATCGTTGCCCTCTGCGATATCGATGAAACGGCGGCCCACCTTGGCCGGGCCGCGGACCGGTATCCCAAGGCGACCACCTTCACCGATTGGCGAAAGCTGCTCGATGGAGCCAAGACCTTTGACGCCTGCATCGTCTCGACACCGGACCACATGCATGCCCCGATCAGCTTGCCGGCGATGCAACTCGGCAAGCATGTGCAGTGTCAGAAGCCGCTAACCCACACGGTCTTCGAGGCTCGCCAGTTGACCCAGGCAGCGGTGAAGGCGGGCGTGGTCACGCAGATGGGCAACCAGATTCAGTCGCACACCGCCTATCGGACGGCGGTCAAGCTGGTTCACGACGGGCGAATCGGCAAGGTCCGCGAGGTTCACTCCTGGCAAAGCGGCGGCATGCGGTGGCTGAAGACAGACACACCCCCTCCGGCAGCGCAGGTGCCTGCCGGCGTGCACTGGGACGCCTGGCTCGGCGTTGCCCCCGAGCGCCCCTACGCACCCGAGGTCTATCACCCGTTTGCCTGGCGAGCCTGGCAGGACTTCTCCAACGGCCAGCTTGGCGACTTCGGCTGCCACATCCTCGACCCGGTGTTCATGGCCGTCGAATTGACCGCTCCAACGGCGATCAGAGCGGAATCAGATCCATTGAACACGCAGGTCTGGGGCCGGAAGTCGAAGGTGGTTTACACGTTTGCCGAAACGCCGCGGACTGTCGCCAACGGTATCACCGTCACCTGGTACGACGGTGAAGGGCATCTGCCGGAGACGAAAACACTGGGCCTCGATGAGGCGGTCAACCTGCCCAAGGCCGGCTCGGCGATCATCGGCACCCGTGGCACGCTGCTGGTACCACATGTCGGCATGCCGAGCCTGCTGCCAGCCGCGAGCTTTGCCGGCACCGACATCGAACCTGTTCCGGAACGGAATCATTACACCAGTTGGGTCGACGCCTGTCTGGGCACCGACGTGACAACGTCGCCTTTCAGCTACTCCGGCCCGCTCACCGAAACTGTGTTGCTCGGCACCGTGGCGATTCGCTGCGCGGGAAAGACCCTCACTTGGGATGCCGCCGCCCTGAGGCTCACCGGTTCCGACGGGGCCAACGACCTCCTCACGAAGGAGTATCGCAAGGGCTGGGAGCCGGCCTGGGGCTGAGCCGCACCGAGTGGTCACTTGGCCGTCATCAGGAAGGCGAGGAGGTCGGCCATCGCCGCCGGCTCGATCGATCGTTCGAATCCCTCCGGCATCAGCGACCGGCCCGTGCTGGCGAGGCTTTCGATCGAGTCGCGGGGGAACACTTGTTGGCTGCCATCGGCGAGTTGCAGGCTGACGCTGTTCTCAGATTCTGCCGTGATCAGCCCGGTGACAACCCGGCCGCCGGTCGTCACCGCCGTGTGGGCAACGAAGGCGGGCAACACCTCGCGGTTGGGGTCGAGGATGCCCAGCAGCAGCGACTCGGATCCCCGGGACCGGGCCGCAGCAAGGCTGGGCCCGAGTTCCCTCCCAGTATCGCCCAGCCGGTGGCAGGCCGCGCACTGTTGATGGAACACCTGCCGGCCGCGAACAGCGTCACCGCCAGCTTGTAGACTCGCTTGGTAAGCGGCCACGAGCGGGCCGCGGTCGACAGCTGGGGGCGGGCCGAGGACATCGGCTGCCAACAACCGAACCTTATTGTCGGGGTACCGCCAGAGGGCCATCGCCTGTTGCCGGCTCAGCACCGTCGCAGCCAAGCGGCCCACGGCAATCGCCTCCAGCAAGGCCCGCGCCCGGGCCGGCGTGGCCAGCAGAACCTCAACGAGCAACTCGACCGGGGCGGCGTCACCGGCCATCAGTTTTTCGAGCAATCCGGCCGTCGCCTCCGGGGCGGACGTTTTGCCCAATGCAGCAATCGCTGCCTGCACCAGCTGTGGTGGTTCCACCGGATCAATGAGACGCGTGATCGCGGAGAGGTTTGCCGAATCAAACAGCAGGCCTGGCACCGCCCGCCGCCGCAGGTCAGGGTCGGCCGTCGCGTCGGCAACGATCTGCTTACAGCCCGACGCTAGTTCGCGACCGACTGCCGCAGCCACGGTCGAACCCTCATCCGCCGCGGTGGCATGCGACCCGCAGGCTGTGTCGAGGGCGGCGTAGAGTTCAGCCGCCGCGACAAGCTCATGTGGCCCGGTTGCTGCCCGCATCAACTGAGCAATGCCGTCGACTGCCTGCTTGAGCTCCGAAGGCTCATTCCGGCGGGCGATCTGCGTGAACAGACCGGGCAGACTCGCTCGGGCTGCCACCGTCAGGCGGTCGCCGGCTGGATCGAGCCAGTCGTCGACGATCACTGCCGCGGCAGCGGGAGGCAGCGACGTGAAGGCTGCCGGGCGGCACCAACGATCCGCGCCGTCCCGGGCAAGCAATCGCTTGAGCACCGTCAGCCGTGGCTGGGGTGGAAGCAATCCCGCGACGACCGCCAGCCGATAGCGGACCTCGATCGCCGGCTCAGCCGCCGCAAGGCGGGCCAGCCTGTCGACGACTGCATCCGACAGCGGGCCGACGGCCGCCAGTGGCTCGACCAGCCGGACACCGGCTTCCCGGACCAGCGGATCCGTCGCCTCGATGGCGAGCAACACGTCGGCTGCCGCAAGCCCCTCGAGGCCGGCCAGCACAAAGCCGGCGAGCAGTCGGCCGCGGCCGCTGACGGCCGGATCGCCCAAAAGCTTTCTGGCCAGCGGGAGCGTTGCTTTGTCACGCCGAGACAGCAGCAATCGAAAGGCCGTATCGCGATGCCAGCCGTTGGCATGATCGAGCAGGCCGACCAGTTCGGCGGTGGTCGCGGAACCGAGCGGTACCATCCGAGGCCGGGAACTGCCCGCCGCCGCCAGCCGCCAGAGCCTGCCGGTCTCTCGGCCGCTGGTCAGGTCGAGATGCTGCTTGATCGCTGGCGGCAAGCTGGCCGGGTGCTCGATGAACTCCCGCTGCATGTCGATGATCCAGAGGCCGCCATCGGGAGCATTGGCAAACTGCACCGGCCGAAACCAGATGTCCCGTGAGGCCACCAGTTCACTCCCCTCATCGACCCGGGCAGCCTGCACGCCCGCCCCGTGGGATGACAGCTGCTTGCGATGGACAACGTTGCTACCGACATCGCCGATGACAAGCATGCCCCGCAGATCACCGCAGGCATCGGCCCGGACCAGTGTGATGCCGGTGGCGCTGGTGAAGTAGCCGGCCGGCCGGCCGCCCCCTTCAACAATGCCGGGAACGATCCCGCTGGCCCGCAGCCGAGTCCGGAGCACCCGCCAAGGCTCGACCGGGCTCTGGCGGAAGACTGCGGCCTGCGGTCCCTCGACAGCGATGCTCTCGCGGGCGGGCGGTGGTGCGAGGTCTGGGTTGCGATTGAGAAACCGGTCTTCAAGCATCACCCGGATTGCATGGTCGCTGTTTGAGCAGATGTAGACGTTGCCGGCATCGTCACAGCTTCGGCCATGCTGACCGCCACCGGTCTCGGGCCGGAAATCGAGCAGCCGCGGATCGAAGGAGAAGTCCCGCCGGGCGAGCTTCACCGCGGGACCGACCGGCTCGCCGTCGTTCCCGACCCGGCGGATCGAGCCACCATTGGAACTGGCCGAGCCGTGGATCCGACCGTCAAGGCAGAAGGCAAACGAGTTGAGCAGCCCCTGCACGTTGTTCGTGCCAAACCCGGTGAACACAACCTGCCGCTGGTCAGCCACGCCATCGCCGTCGTTGTCTTTCAAAAAGATGATGTCGGGGGCATCACCGACAAAGATGCCGCCGTCCCAGCAGCAGACCGCAGTCGGCCAGACCAGCCCGTCGGCAAAGACCGTCGCCCGGTCGGGCCGGCCATCACCATCGTTGTCGTGCAGCAGTCGAATACGCCCCAGAGCGGGAGACTGCTGGGCAATCCGCGGCAAGACGTCAGCGTAGTCGACGTTGCCGGGTGCCTCGGCTGCAGCCAGGCCAAGCGGGCGGCAGACTATCAGGACGACTGCGGCGAAAATCGAGCTGCAGCGGCACCCAGGTGGCACACGCCAGCAGAATCGGTGTTGCTGTTGCCCCTGGCTCACGGTGCCACCTCCAGCAGGGTCTGCATCGCTGCCAGCAGTTTTTCTTCTGCCTCGGGGCCGACAAAGGAGCTGCCGACTTTGGTCTCGTAGCCGCCCTCGTTGTAGGCACGGGCCGTGCCGATGTAGCCGGTGCCGTAATTGCCGTAGGCGGCAAGCATGACGTGCAGGTCGGGCTGCATCTGCCGGGCGGCCAGCTGATACTCGATGAAGAGTTCGCCCGGCAGATGGAGCATCCGCACATCACCGACCCGCAGGCAACTGACAAGGATCGGCTGCTTCTCCGTCGCCCGCTCGAGCCAGGCGAGGGCGTCAATGTCGTCGAAGGTGCCACGGTCGCCGCCCTGCCGAACCGCTGCGAGCAGCGTATCGCGGTCGAGTTCCCGCCGCGGCGTAAGGAGGACCGGCACGCCAGCAAAGCCGACATCTGTGGCCGTCAGGGGCCGACGATCAGCCTCGGCCGCCGCGAAGGCCTGCCGCATGGCCGCAGCCAGCCGAGTCGCGAACAAGACCCGGTTCGAACGACTGCCGTCGTTGTACTTGCCGGCGGCTATGTTGCCGGCGGCGCCGGTGAAATGGACGTGCAGTGCCGAGGGGACATCCTGGCTGCGAAGAAACCGGGCAATGCCGGGAAAGTCCGGGCTCGGCACGCCAGTGCGGTAATAGCTCATCGGATGAGTCGCGTAGGCGGTGAGCACCGCGAGCGGCTCGTCACCCGACCAGAAGGCAAGCGTCGAGAGCAGCGGGTCGATCAGTCCTTCCGGCTCGGCCCGCAGGGCAGGATCCCGCGTCGTACTCCCCCGCCAGGCCCGCACCATGCCGTCCGGTCCGAGCAGCCGACGATTGCTGGCAATCTCGGCGACGGCATGCTCGCCATAGCCGAAATGGGTGACCGGCCGAGCGTCGGGGAGTGACTGTTTGATGGCAGCCACCGCCGCCGCGAGCACCTGGCGGGGAAACGCTCCGTCAAAGCGGTGCACACCCGCGACACCAAGTTCTTTGATCACGTTTTCGGCAGTAAAGTCAGCGTGGGGGGCATCGTGCTGGTGCAGCGACTGCACGGCGACGCGGTCGGGCGACGTTCCAGCGGCCGTGGCGAGTTCCTCACGAAAGGCATCGTGGGCGGCGTTGCCGATGCCGATCCAATCGACCGCACAGAGCACGATCGGCAACTCCGCGCCAAGCAACACGATGCCACGACACCGCAGCGACAGGTCAGCCGGTCTTTTCGCCGGACCGTAGGCCATGCGAAAGCCGACCGGCGGCGTGGCATCGACATCAAAGCAGGCCAGCCTGAGGCCCCGCCCACGCGGCTTAACACCATCTGCAGCCTGCACCAGGCCGGCCAGAAAGCCAGTACCGATGAATACGAGCCCCAGTACCCAGCGGGGCAGAAGTTCGATTCGCGGCATGATCTCCGTCACCTTTCTCTCTGAGGAGGCACGACACAGCCCACCACCGTTTCAGCGTACCCCATCAGCAGCCCCGCGTCCCGCCGCCACCTCGGGTAGATTCACCCGCGTTGGCCCAGCCAAGCTGCACCTCGCAGAAGCATCAGGAACCGTCTTGCATGAATGCCATCCCGCTGTCGGAACAGCCGCTTGAGCCCGTAACCCACAGTCGCAAAACCATGCTTGTCCGAATTGGCCTGCTTACAGGCGGGGTGCTCGTTGCCACAATCGCAGCGATCTGGATTTATTTTCATCCCTCGGCCCAACGGCAACACGGCATCAGCTACGGCAGCCGGGCCGGTGTCAACCTCTGCCTCGACGTCGCCACGCCGGAAGCAGCCAACGGCCTTGGCATCGTCTTCATCGTCAGCGGTGGCTGGAAGTCAAATCCCGACCGCCCGCACGAATGGCTCACCGCTCCGTTCCTGCGGCATGGCTTTACCGTCTTTTCCGTCTTTCATCTTCCTCAACCCCACGCGACGGTCGCCGAGATTTTTGCCGACGTCTCGCAGGCGGTCCGGTTCATCCGCAACCGAGCGGATGACTATGGCATCGATCCTGACCGCCTCGGGGTCATCGGTGGCAGTGCTGGGGGGCACCTGAGCCTGCTGCTGGCGACTCGCGGTGGCACCGGGGCCGACGCGGCAGACATTGCCAGCAGCCTGCAGGCGGCCGCCGTTTTCTGTCCGGTGACCGACCTGACTGACCTGACCGGGTCGACGGAGGATCCCGGCGACGGCGGGCCACCCCGCAGCTTTCGAGCCGCCTTTGATCAGCAGCCAGTCGACATGGACCGTTGGCGCAAGACCGCCCGCGAGCTCTCACCGCTGCAGCATGTCACCGGCGATCTGCCACCGACGCTGATCTTCCACGGCGACCGCGACACCCTGGTGCCCATCAGCCAATCGGAACGCTTCCGTGATGCGGCTGCCGCGGCCGGTTGTGACGTTGATCTCGTGGTAATCCGCGGCGCGGGCCACACCTGGCTATCGCTGCCGCTGCAGGTGTTGCAGGCAGCTCGCTGGTTTGACGCTCAGCTTTGTCCGCGGGCGGACTGAGTCTTTCTGGAACAGTTGCGAGGACCCAGAGGCTGTAACGCGGGCGGTAGTTGCTCTGGGTCTGCTATCAGCTTTCGAAGACGCATCACCAAAATGCCGGATCATTCAAGGCGTCGACACAACGGCACTGCCCCGACAGTGACTCGATCGCATGCTCAACGAGCGACTGGCCGAGCCAGCCCTCTGGTTGTGAAAGCTGAAAAGGAGCCTTGATGACCGTCGGGGAGAGCTGTCGGAATCCGACTTTTCCGTAGAACTTCGGGTCTCCATAGGTCAGCACGGCCTGCACGCCCCGACTGACCAGATCGGCCAATCCATGGGTGATGAGGGCCCGCCCGATCCCTTCGCCCTGCCGGTCAGTCTGCACGGCAACGGGGCCAAGAATGAATACTTCGCTTTCGTCACTGACATGCAGTCGGCTGAAAAACAGGGACGCAACGACGCCGCCGTCGTCAACAGCCACCAGGTTAAACAGGTCACTCGCGTCAGTGGTGGTAAAGAGTTTCTCGGCAAGCCCGCCGATCAGCGCGCCTTCGGCTTCGCCTGCAGACGCTGCGAACACCGACGCGAAGAGCTGCACGATGGCGGTCACCTCGTCCGCCTGATGGTGCCGAAATCTGAGCTCTTCGGAACCGTGCATAAACCCTCCATTCACTCGGTCAGTCTTGTCACGAGCCTCGCGGCTTGGAGCGTGAGTCCCGCAACACAGCAACAGCGGTCGTTTCCGCTACGCCCGCTCTGCTCCCGGCCTGCCCTGTTCGATCACGAACGTCGCCTTCGTCTCCAGCGGTGAACCGCGGCGGTCGACGAAGGGAGTCGTCCGAAAGTGGCTCGTCCAACTCGTCGGCGTCAGTTCGCAGGAGACATACCCGCGGTTTGAGTTGTACCACTTCACAAAATCGTTCTGTCGTGCAGCCCGCTCATACTCCTCGATGTGGTTGCCGCCGTTGCCACCGTTGTTCATCGACGTGCCGACCAGCTCCGTCCCGACAAGTGGCGACGCAGCATCCGCAAAGTCGAGTTGCAGATCGTTGACCCAGTTGAGGTGAATGTCGCCGGTCAGCACGACCGGATTGGGCACCCGCCGCTCATGCAGGAACCGCAGCAGCCGCCGTCGGCTGACGTCGTAGCCGGGCCACTGATCCATGCTGTAGCGGCCTTCCTCAGGCGTGCCCCGATTCAGCGGCGCAACCATCACCTGCTGGGCCAGCACATTCCAGGTCGCCTGCGACTGCAGCAGCGTGGCCATCAGCCAATATTCGGTGGGTCTCCTGCAGATCCTCATCGAGCCGGTACTGTGCATACCGCAGTCGGTATTCATTCAGCGAGTTTATTTCACCGCCAAGATGCTTCCGGACCCGATTCTCGTTACCGGCATACTCGTAGATGTAGTCGCCGAGATGCACGACGAGGTCGAGATCCTCCTGCTGCATGTGGGGATAGCCGTTGAAGTAGCCGACCTCATAATGCTGGCACGAGGTGAAGGCAAACCGCAGGCGTTCGGGCAGGACGTCAACGGCAGGTGCGGTGCGAGTCCTGCCGACTGGGCTCGTCTCGGGCCCGGTGTGAAATCGATAGAAGTACCACCGGTGCGGTTCAAGTCCGTCCACTTCCACATGCACCGAGTGGCCAAGCTGAGGCACTGCTGGTGTCGCCCCACTGCGAACGAGGTCGGTAAAGGCCTCGTCGGCCGCAACCTCCCAGCGAACCAGGACCGCCTCAGCCGGCATGCCGCCAAAGGGTTCCAGCGGCCGGGGTGCCAGCCGTGTCCAGAGCACCACCCCATTGGGCTCGGGATCCCCTGAGGCGACGCCGAGGGTGAAGGGATTGGCAGCGAATGTCGGCCGCTCAACCACCTGGCCAGTCACCAGATTCGGCAGGGATGGAATCACCGACACGGCAGCGAGGTAGCGAAGGAATTCGCGCCGCTCGATCCCATAACGACGTAACTGAGGGGCCCCACGAACCATGTTGAAACTCCTCCGGATCACCGTTCTGCCCAAACCTAGTCGCCCACGATGCAAACTCCAGTGTTGCAGACCTGATTCAGCCACGCCAGTCAGTTCCCTCCCTCTGGAGCAGTCGTCGGGCGAGAACCCGTACCAGCGTTGCGTCCGGGGCTGAACCGGTTGGTAAGATCGGGGCACGGGCTTTTTCATGACGCAAATGTGCCATCGCGGCCGCGTGTTACTGAAACCAACTGCCCGCGGAGACCATCCCCATGAAGAGATTCGTGTGCTTTGCCTTTGGGCTCATCGTGACGCTGCTTACCCCGGTAATCATCGAGGCTGCCGATGAGTTTCCCCAGCCGTTCAATACCGAACCGTCTGACAATGGGGCACCGCTGCCGCCGCCAGAGGCTGCCGATTTAATCGAACTCCCTCCCGGCTTCACCGCAACCGTGATGGCCGCCGAGCCAGAGGTGTGCAATCCAATCGCGATGGCCTGGGATTCTCGGGGTCGGCTCTGGGTAGCCGAGAATTACACCTACGCCGAAGCCAGCAGCCGGTTCGATCTTTCGCTGCGGGACCGCGTGCTGATCTTCAGCGACACCGACGGTGACGGACAGTTTGATGACCGCAAAGTCTTCACCGAGTCGCTGCAGATGCTCACCGGCATCGAGGTTGGCCACGGCGGCCTCTGGGCGATCTGCCCACCCCGACTGCTCTTCCTGCCTGACCGGGACGGCAATGATATTCCGGACGGACCTGCCGAAACGATCCTTGACGGCTTCGACGTGACCGGCCCGAGCTATCACAACTTTGCCAACGGCCTGCGTTTCGGACCCGACGGCTGGCTCTACGGCCGCTGCGGCCATTCCTGCCCGGCCCGAATCGGCCCGCCCGGATGCCCCGATAACCAGCGACTACCGATGGAGGGCGGCCTCTGGCGGTACTCGGTGAATCAACGTCGGGCCGAGGTGCTCACCACCGGCACGACCAACCCCTGGGGGCACGACTGGACGGCTGAGGGGGAGGGCTTCTTCGTCAATACGGTCAACGGCCATCTCTGGCATCTGATCCCCGGGGCTCACTTCGCCCAGGCCAACGGCGTCGACCCCAACCCGCTCACGTATGAACTGATCGACCAGCATGCTGACCACTACCACTTTGATGTTGGGGCCGGCTGGCAGAAGTCGCGGGACGGTAAGGCCAACGATCTCGGCGGCGGTCATGCCCATAGCGGCTGCCTGATCTATGAGGGCACCAACTGGCCGGCGGTTTACCGCGGGCGGCTGTTCACGCTGAACTTCCACGGCCGGCGAGCCAATCAGGAGACCCTCGCACG
>RFVE01000091.1 GCA_009922585.1 Planctomycetia bacterium | reverse complement strand
GGTCGGTTGCGGGTCCTGGATGGTGCAGGTGAGGATGTCTATGCCTGGATCCTGGATGACAGTGGCCACTATATCGGTGAAGAGGGGCCAGACGACACCTCGCTGGCGGCGAAAGAAGTGCTCTTCCAGATTGACCTCAACGCAGATGGGCTTATCGGTGAGGGGTGAGCTGACGTCGGCGGCACACCCCAGTGGGCCAGCAGTCATTCATTCGCTCAGGGTCATCGCCAGCAGCTGATTGGCAGCAGCCCGCTCGTCCCGGCTACCGACGAACGAGACCTCATCCCCGGCCTCTAGTTGGAAGTCAGCCCCGGGGTTGCGGATCAGCTGTCCGGCACGGCGGACGGCGATGATCGTCACGCCGGTTGCGGCCCGGATGCCCAGGTCACCGATCGAGTGCCCCTCCACCACGCTGCGTGGCGGAATGCGACACGTGCCGAGTTGGTCGAACAGGTCGGGTGTGCCGTCGGGCCGCAGGGCCAGCCGCCGGCCGCCACCGCGGAGAAAGCCATAGTTTTCCAGCCGGAGGTCATCCACCAGGTCATCGATGGTTTCCTCGGGGACGTCGTAGATTCCCAGCACCCGCTCAAAGATCGACAGGGCTGTCTCAAACTCAGCTGGCACAACGACATCGGCCCCGAGCAGTCGCAGTTCTTCGACCTCGGCCAGATATTCGGTACGGATCAGAATCTGGGTATCAGGGGCCAGGTCACGGGCGACCCGCACGCTGCGGCGAGCACTGGCAGGATCGGAGATGGCTACCACATAAGCGCGGGCCTGAGCGATCCCGGCATGCTCCAGAATGGCCACTCGGGTGCAGTCACCGTAGCGGATGTCGAGGCCGGTGGCCCGCTCGCGGCGGACGGTCTCGGGATTGAGTTCGAGGATCACGTGGGGCACGCCAAATTCGGTCAGCGCCGCGGCCAGGTTGCGACCGTTGACACCAAAGCCTGCAATCACAACATGGTCGGCCAGCTCGCGGCCCGAGGGGGGGGGCGGCTCGTGAAACAAACGACCAAACCGGCGGCTGCGGGCCAGTCGGTCGCAGAGCCGGGGCAACAGGCTGGTCACCACTGGTGTTGCCGCCATCGTGAGGACGGCAGCCGCGAGGAAGGCCTGATAGTCAGCCGCAGCCAGTAGCCCCACCTCTTGTCCACGGGAGCCGAGCACGAAGGAAAACTCTCCCACCTGGGCAATCGTGCCGCCGGCGATCAGACTTGTTCGCAGTGGAAAGCCACTGATAGCCGCCGGCACCGCAGTCACCAGCAGCTTGGTCAGCACAATGCCCGCGACCACGAGGCTGACCAGTCCGAGGTGGCTCGCCACGAATGAGATGTCGAGCAGCATGCCGACAGAGACAAAGAACAGGCTCGCCAGCGTGTCACGAAACGGCAGCACCTCGGCGAAAGCCTGATGGCCGTACTCGCTCTCCGATAACGCCAGCCCCGCCAGGAACGCGCCGAGGGCCAGCGACAGCCCAACCTTGGCCGTGATTGCGGCCGTGCCCAGGCAGATCAGCACCAGCACAATCAGAAACAGTTCGCGATTCCGTAGCCGCACCACTTCGTGCAGGACCCAGGGAATCAGCTTCCGGCCAGCCACCAGTACGGCTGCCACCACGACAAATCCAATCAGAACTGCCAGCAGTGGGTTGGCTACCAGCGGTTCAGCATGGCTGCCGTGTGCAGCACCGGTTTCGGTGGCTGGGGGAGACACGCCTGCCGCTGCCGCCAGCAGTGGTACTGCCAGCATCGCCACCACCACCAGCAGGTCTTGCAGCAGCAGGACGGCAACGGCAATGCGGCCCGGCGGCGTGCCGGTCTGGCCCTTGTCGGCCAGGATTTTCAGCACGATGGCTGTACTCGACATCGCCACCAACAGCCCGGCGAAGATCGCTTCGGGCAGCGAGCCGAGATGCCACCAGGTGACGGCTGCCACCAGCAGGGTGGTGCCAGCGATCTGTGGCAGTCCCACCTGCGCCATCAGCGGTAGCATCACCATGAGTCGCGAGAGCGAAATCTCGAGCCCGACGGTGAACAGCAGCACCACCACGCCGATTTCTGCCAGCAATTCGACGCTCTCCACATCATCGACCAGCGATAGGCCGTAGGGACCGACCAGCACCCCCGAGACGAGCAGCCCAATCACACTGGGAATCTGGGCCCGACCAAACACAAAAACGACCACAGCTGTGACGGCAAAGACAACAAGCAGGTCGGCAAGAAACATGGTGAGCCTGGTGGATGGGGTAGGGTGGGCAAACAAGTCATACCCGTTTATGGCCAAAAAACCACCGCGGCTGGCTCGGGCCGGGAACCGCTCTGGGGGCCGGAAGCGGCATTTGCTACACCTGCAGCGACATTGCAGATTTCCACCCCCAAATGCCGGATCGAAGATGCTGTCACGTTGCTCGGCTCGCTCCTCGCCTGTTGTCTGGGCAGTGCCATGGCTGCTGCTCTTGCCACTGGGGGCGTTGTCGTTAGCTGATGATGCCGAGACCCTTCGCGTTGAAACCGAGGTCTTCGACGGCGACGCCGACACGCCGCTGGCCAAGAGCCTGACGCTGTTCGCCCGAGATGTCGCCTGGGACTTTCTGGCCGTCGCCCCAGGCGACGGTAGCCCATCCGTTGAGCCGAGTGATGACGGCTTTGGCGGTGAGATCATCCTCCATGATCCAGCTCGGGAACGGGTGGTGTTGATCGATTCTCACCGCAATGTCCGTACGACGGTCGATGCAATTCAACTGGAACGGCTCAGTGTGTCACTGGCCAAGTGGGCGCGGCAGTCTGATGACAAGTTGATCTGCTGGGCCGGCGGCCCGGGCTTTGGGGAGGGCGTCCAAGTGGAAGACGACCAGCTGGAACTGGTTGGCCCCCGGGTTCGCTATCGGGTCAAAACCGTCGCTGCCCCATCTCCTGAACTCGCTGTGCGTTACCAGCAGTTTGCCGACACCGCAGTTCTATTGCGAGCGTTTTTGCATCCTGGTGGCGTGCCGCCGTTCCCACGGCTGGCGATCAACCGTGAAGTGGCGGCGGCCGACAGCCTGCCAGCTGAGGTAACACTTGAGACCGATCCCCGCGGTGGGTTTCTCAATGCTCCGCTGGCCGGCGTCCTGCAGCGGCAGCTGCGGTCGGTGCATCGGATTCATCCCGCCTTACGGTCAGACGACCTCAAACGCATTGCCGACGCCGAAGCCTGCATGGCGGCCGCCGAAGAGGTCGATCTGGCCGCCTACACCAAGGCCAGCACCGCCGCGTCCGACGCCGAATGACGTTGCCCGTCAGAGGCTGCCGGCCTGACAGCTTCCGCTGTCGGCTTGCTGGGTGAGCCTTCAGGCGATGACCGGACGGTGCAGCGGGGCACCTTGTTGCTCCTCCATCCAGTCGGCACGATCCGCACCATTGCGTGCGAAATCGTCACGTCCAAGAAAGCTTGGCTCCCCGGTCGATATTTCCCTTGGCTCCTATCTTGCCCAGGCCGTCAGGTGTCTCTGGTCGCGGTGCCGTCCACTCGCCAGCAAAAGATTGACACCTGTACAGTTCTCGGCTCTATTCATCCGACACATCCATCAACACGAACGGAGGCTGGCATGCTGGTATTGTCCCGGAAGCAGAATGAACGGATTCGGGTGGGGGAATCAGTGGTGGTGACAGTGGTACGGGTGAACGGTGACAAGGTTCGGATTGGGATTGAGGCCCCCACCGAAATGAAGGTGCTGCGGGATGAACTGGAGGTCGATGCGGTCGGCGATGTCCATCTGGTGGATGCGGGTGAGCTCCCGATCTCCCGATTCTGTAGCCTCGCCGGCTGAGCCGTTGCGGTTGGGCTCGGCCGGTTTCGGAGAACGACATGATGACAATGGCGGCAACCGCCGAACGGCCGGACGGGCCAAAGCAACCCGTCCGGCCGGCCGCTCGCTGGCTTCCGCTGGTCATCGTCGTTCTGCTGCTTGGCCTGCTGCTGATCAGCTGGCTGGTCTTGGCAACGCCTCCAGCCTTTTACCGGCGGGTGGTGGGCCTCGGCCCCAATGCTGAGGCCTTGGCGGGAAGGTTCATAACTGAGGCGGCAGCGGTGATCGCCGCCGCAGACCGTGAAGGACCATGGGGAGTTGAGATGAGCCAAGATGCAATCAATGCCTGGCTGGGCCGAGACCTACCGCGGAACCATCCTGAGTTGCTGGGCCGATCGGCCTGGGGACGACTGGCCCGGCCACGGATTGAGTTTGCCCCGAAGCTTGCCCGCATCGGCATTGAGGTGACCACTTGGGGCGTGCGGGCAGTTGCCTGGGTGGAGGTTGAAGTAGGCCTGCGGGCTGCCAACCAGTTTGCCCTGACCGTTCGTCGGGCCGGCCTGGGCAGCCTGCCACTGCCCCGCGACGCGGTGTTGCGGGAATGTGCCAACCGGTTGGCCAAGGCGGGATTGGAAGCCGAGATGCAGCGGTTTCGTGACCGTAGCCTGCTGCTCGTTACCGTGCCCGAGCAATTGGCTGAGCGGCCAAGCGGGTCGGCACAGGGGCCGCGACAGCCTACCCGTCGCTGGCAGATAGAGTCGCTGCGGATCGACCAGGCTGTCCTTACGCTGGCCGGCAGCAGCCGGTCGATTGATCGTCGCCGGGCTGCCAACAGGGCTACCCCATGAGCCCACCACCAACACTCAGCTTTCTTGGTGCGGCCGGCACAGTCTCGGGCTCACGGCACCTATTGGAGCTAGGCCGACAGCGGCTGCTGGTCGACTGCGGCCTGTTCCAAGGCGAGAAACGGTTGCGGTTGAAGAACTGGCAGGACTTTCCGGTGCCTCCTGCCTCAATCGATGCCGTGGTGCTCACCCATGCCCATCTTGATCACTCAGGCTTTCTGCCAAGGCTGGTGCGGGGCGGCTTCAAGGGGCCGATCTTCACTACGGCCCCGACCGCTGACCTTCTTGAGCTGCTGCTCTATGACTCAGCCAAATGCCAGGCCGAGGATGCCGCCTATGCCAACAAGAAGGGCTATTCACGGCACCGGCCCGCCCTGCCACTGTATGACGAAAAGGATGTGAGCCGAACGCTTAAGCAGCTGAAGCGAATCGACCGGCTCAACTGGTTTGAACCCATTGCCGGGGTTCGCTGCCGGGGCCATGACGCCGGCCACATGCTGGGGAGTTGCTTCTATGAACTTGAACTGGGCGACCCGCCGGTTCGGCTGATTTGCTCCGGTGATATTGGCCGGTTCGACGCGCCGCTCTATCACGACCCCGCCCCGCCTCCGGCCTGCGATTATCTTGTCTGTGAGAGCACCTATGGCGACCGCGATCATGCCCAGGACAATCCGCTCGATGAGTTGGCCGCGGTGGTCAACGAGTCAGTGGTACGAGGTGGCATGCTGCTGGTTGCCTCATTTGCGGTCGGCCGGGCCCAGCAACTGGTCTATCTGCTGCGGACCCTGATGGGCAGCGGCCAGATTCCGTCCTTGCCGATCTGGGTCGATTCCCCAATGGCGGTGGCCGCTACCGAGGTCTTTCGCCAGCATGCCAAAGAACACGACTTTGCCGAGGCAATCGAGGCGGGCGTTGTTGGTAGCCTTTCGCCGCGGGACGTACAGCTGGCCCGGTCGGCGGCGGAATCGAAGGCGATCAACGCGCACGATGGCCCGGGGGTGATCATTGCCGCCAGTGGGATGATGAACGGCGGTCGGATTTTGCATCACCTCAAGCGGCGGTTGCCACTGCCGAAGACAACAGTGCTGCTAGCCGGCTTTCAGGCCAAAGGCACCCGCGGCCGCAGCCTGCAGGAAGGGGCTCGCGTGCTCAAAATCCATGGCCGGGAAATTCCGGTGGCGGCGGTCGTCCGCCAGATCGACGCGTTCTCCGGCCATGCCGATCGCCGCGAGATGGTCCGCTGGCTTGAGGCTCTGCCACCGCCTAAACAGACCTTTCTGGTGCACGGTGAGCCTGCCGCAGCCCGGGGCATGGCCGCTCGTCTCACCGAAATGTTTCAATGGAAGACAGCCTGTCCCGCGATTGGTACGCGGGTCGTTCTGGAGTGACCGCTATGAGCAAAAAGCCATCATCCCCTCCGTCCGGCACAAGCAACCAGAGCGGCCCGCCGTGGAGTGAGAGCCACGGTGAGAGTTGCCCCACCCTGCCCAGTACGATTCTGGGTAACGATGTGTCTTATGTCGCCGAGAACATGGAGGAGATTCTCCGATCGCCCAGCTATTGCCTGGCTCAAGACGATTGGGAGTTGCTCGAACGAGAAGAGATGCGGGGAGTCCGAATGTTGTTGGAACTGGGTAAGGCCGAACTGGCCTTTCAGGCCGATAACATTACCTCGACAATTATTGTCTTTGGCGGCACACAGATTGTTGAGAAGACAGCGGCCGAGCGGCGGCTGGCCGCGGCCCGCCGAAATCTAGCCGCTGCCCCGGGTGATGCCGCCTTGGCTCGTGAGCTCCTTCGCAGTGAGCAGTTGCTTGGGTTTTCCCACTACTACGATGCCGCCCGCGAGTTCGCTCGACTGGTTTCAATTGACAACCAGTGTGAGGAGGAACGAGCCTATGTCGTCGTGACCGGTGGAGGCCCCGGTATCATGGAGGCGGCCAACCGGGGTGCCTTCGACGTCGGCTGCAAGTCGATCGGCCTGAACATCAAGCTACCGGCCGAGCAGCAGCCTAACCCGTTCATCACCCCTGAGCTCTGCTTTCAGTTCAAGTATTTCGCGCTGCGGAAGTTTCACTTTGTACTGCGGGCTGCCGGGGCAGTGCTGTTCCCTGGTGGCTTCGGCACACTCGATGAGATGTTCGAGACCCTCACCCTGCGGCAGACGCACAGGATGCAGCCGATCCCAATCACAGATCCTCGCCTTCCATGCCAAGCAACCCAGCTCAGCCGGGCAGCCGTAGGGTGAAGGTGCTGCCCTGGCCGAGTTCACTGGCGACGGCAATCGTGCCACCATGGGCCTGCACAATGTGTTTGACGATTGAAAGGCCCAGCCCCGTGCCCCCTGCCTGCCGACTACGGCCCTTGTCGATGCGATAGAACCGCTCAAACAGTCGCGGCAGGTGTTCGGATTCGATGCCACAGCCCTCATCACGGACGGTGATCGTGAGTATTGTGAGGGCCTTTTTGTCGTCGGGCTCAAGGCTGGCCCGGACCCGAATCGGTGTGTCTCGACCACCGTACTTGATGGCGTTGTCGATCAGGTTGAGCACCGCTTGTTCCAGCAGTGGACCGTTGACTGTAGCAACCAGGCTATCGCTACACTCGATTTCGATCGGTACACCACGATCAGCTGCCCTGGGGAGGCAGTCAGACCGGGCTGCCAACAGCACATCAAGAATCGTGGTCGGTTCCAGTGGCAATGAACCGATCTCCTCGCTCTGTTCAATTCGTGATAGCGATAGCAGATCTTCAATGATCGCCTCCAGCCGGTCGGCCTGACGGGCAACGATGTCAAGGAATCGGCGGGCATCATCGGCATCGTCGATGGCTCCATCGAGCAGGGTCTCGACAAAACCCTTGATGGAGGCGATCGGAGTTTTCAGCTCATGCGAGACGTTAGCCACGAAATCTCGCCGGATCCGCTCGAGTCGCTCAAGTTCGGTGACGTCGTTGAGCACGATCACCGCCCCACCCTCGCCGGAAGGATCACGAAGGGCGGTACCGCGAACCCGAATCGTGTGGTCGGTCGGACCGGGTAGCACGAAGTCATCTTCGACGGGTTCTCGGCAGTCGATTGCCCGGAGCGCGAAGCGGCGGAGGTCGGGATTACGAATCACCTCCTGGAGCGGCCGTCGAATAACTGCGTCGATGTCGAGCTTGAGCAGGTTGGCGGCAGCCTGGTTCAGCCCGACAATCCGCTGCCGAACATCCACGGCCAGCACCCCTTCGATCATGCTGTCGAGAACGGCCTCTTGTTGGGTGTCCTGCCGGCCGATCGTCAGGCCCCGTTCCACGAGCTGATCCCGCAGCACAGCGACAGCCGCAGCAATGGTCGCGAATTCTGCTACCTCTGCCCCGGGCATCCGGACCCCGGCCTCACCGTCGGCCACCCGCCGAGCAGTCCGGGCCAGTTCGCGGGCGGGTCGGGCCACCCGTACGGCGATCATCCAGCCGATGAGAATGGCAACCAGACTACCTATGAAAAAGCCGATGAGCAGTCGTCTGAGCGACTGGCTGAGATTGCGGTCGGCGGAACGGGTATCGGCCAGGACGCGGACAATCCTGGTGTCGCCACCGTCGTTTTCAAACGGGACTGTCACCGCCAGCACCCGGCTGCCGGTGGTTGCGTCATAGCGACTGCCGCGGGCGACGCGACCGGCACGGGTTTCGGTCAGTAACCGTTCGGGGTCAGGCCAGCGGTCGAGGGGGTCAGCATGGTCGCCCGGTTCGAGAACTGAATCGGGCAACCGTTCGCCGCCGCCATCAAGCAGTTCAAAGCTCATACCCGCAGGTATGCTGAGGTGACGGACCAGTTGCTGAGCAATGCGTTGGTCGCCAGCCTGAGGAAATGCTGAGTGAGCTCCGGCAAGCCCCGTAGCCAGGGTGGTCATTTGTTGAAACTGCGTCTCGTCGGCTAGCCGAGCCAGCTGCAGTGATGCCAGCCAGTAGCAGCCGGCCATAACGGTCGCCACCGCGACCATATAGGTTGCAAACAGGTGCCAGACGAGCCTGGTTCTGGGCATGCGGATGGGGACCGGAGGAGACGGAGTACCTCACGCCCGGAACCGATATCCCACGCCCCGGACGGTCTCAATATTACTGCCAAAAGCTCCGAGCTTTTTCGTAGGCCCAGCCGGGGCGTTTGGCTAGAAACTGAAGCAGGGCAAATTCAGTGTAGGTCAGTTCTAGTGGCTCACCGTTGATCTTGACTTCATGCCGGCCGGGGTGGATCGCCAATTCACGGACCTCAATCGTCGTTTCCAACTGGCTGCGAAGCTCGGCCTCTTTGCGTCGCAACAGTGATTTGACCCGAGCCGCCAGTACCCGCGGGCTGAAGGGCTTGGTGATGTAATCGTCAGCCCCCCGGTCAAGCCCGCTGATGACATCGGCTTCTTCCGTCTTCGCGGTCAGCATGATGATCGGGATGTCGCGGGTCTTGGAGTCCGCCTTGAGTCGGCGGCAGACCTCCATGCCATCGATTCCAGGCAGCATCAGGTCGAGTACGATCAGGTCGGGCGGCGCCTTGCGAGCCAGCTTGAGGGCGTCCTCGCCCGTGCCGGCGCAGGTGATTGCGTGGCCTGCTTTTGAAAGCGTATAGCGAACCAATTCCAGCAGGTCGTCTTCGTCATCGACTACGAGGATTTCATAGCTGATCTGCGGCTCGTTGCCGGACGGTGGCGTGGCCAGGGGAGACATCACACTCGCACCAGAAGAGAGGGTTGTCAGGGGCATTGATGGGGCTCCTCAGATCACAGCTGTTGCGTGAACGGCTGTCACTTCAACGTCGCTAGCCAGTGGTGGCTCACGACGTTTTACCTTTGGAGTCTACGATAGCCCTCATCATCCCCAGAAACATTAGGGTTCGATAAGCATCCTCGTGGGGCCGCAGGGACGGCCGGTGAACCTGCCAGAAAAGCCGTTCATTCCCTACGAAAGCAGCATTTCGACGTCTTCGGCGGTCAGGCCTGAAAGGATGCCGGTGTCGGCGGTGACAATCGAATCGGCCAGTTCCCGCTTCTGTTCCTGGAGCGCAAGAATCTTTTCTTCGACCGTGTTGCGAGCAATCAGGCGATAGGCAAACACCGGACGGGTCTGGCCGATGCGGTGGGCTCGGTCGATTGCCTGGGCCTCGACGGCCGGGTTCCACCAGGGGTCGAGGATGTAGACATAGTCGGCTGCGGTCAGATTCAGGCCCTGCCCCCCCGCCTTCAGGCTGACGAGGAACAGCCGGCAGTCGGGGTCTTCCTGGAACCGCTCGACCCGGCTCTGCCGATCGGTGGTCTTGCCGTCGAGATACTCATAGACCTGACCGCGGGCATCAAGCTGCCGCCGTAGGATCGCCAGAAAACTGGTGAACTGGCTGAAGACAAGCACCTTGTGGCCTTCGTCGAGCACCTCCCCGAGCTGCTCCAGCAGGTTGTCGAGTTTGGCCGAAGGCTCATCGATGCGGCTGGCATCGATCAGTCCCGGATGACAGGCAGCCTGCCGCAGCCTTAGCAGGGCCTCAAGGACGGCGATTCGGCTGCGGCCAAGGCCCTGTTGGCCGATCCGGCTGGCCAACTCGCGTCGGAAGTGGCTACGGAGTTCGTCGTAAGCCTTCCGCTGTTGATCACCCAATTCGCAGAAGAGGGTCTGCTCAGTCTTCTCCGGCAGGTCGGCAAGAACCTGTGACTTGGTCCGTCGCAGCAGGTAGGGCCGCACGGCACGGGCCACGAGTTCGGCACCGTTGCCGCGGCCACCGGCCAGAAACCGCTTCAGCCGACTGGCAGTACCCAACTGACCGGGGTTGAGAAATTCAAAGATGCTCCAGAGCTCCCCGATGTGGTTTTCCACCGGGGTGCCGGTCAGAGCCAGCCGCTGCCTAGCCTTGAGCAGCCGGCAGGCCTTGGCGGCCTGGCTGGCGGCATTCTTGATCGCCTGGGCTTCATCGAGC
>RFVE01000010.1 GCA_009922585.1 Planctomycetia bacterium | reverse complement strand
TGCTATTTGACGGCACAATGTTTGTGTCCAACCCTGAACCCAAGTCCCAACCTCAACTTCTGAACCCGATTCCTCACATACACCATACGATTTTTGTTCAGCGTTTCTAATCAATGCCCAATTCTTATCCGATGTACCAGTTACATAAAAACGTAACCCACCAAATTTTTCTTTTATCTGAGTCACCTTTGTAATCCAATCACCTTTCTTTTGGTCATTTACTTTTATAGCACCTACCAATTCAAATAGAATCTTAAACCAACCATCACCCACAGCGAATTCATACTTATATGGATTCGTTTGTTGAATGTAATCAATTTTTCTACTTGTTCATTGGTTACTTCTTCCTTAAATTTAATCTTTTGAAGTTCCATTTTCTCACCTCCTTCATTGGCGCTTTATCGGCGGCCGGATCGCCTCCGGCAGATCCTCGGGCTTCGGCGCCAGCGGGTTGGGCCGCGGCTCGGGCTGTTCGCCGGGCTTGCCGGGCGGCGCCGGCTTGCCGCGGCCTCCGGAGATGATGTCGGCCAGCATCGCCGTCGTGTGGACGCCCGCCAGTTCAACGACAATTTCGGTCGGCCTGCCCTCCCGGCGGTAGACCAGTGGCACCCGCCAGCCGGCGGGCAGGGTGCCGAGCACATTCTTGAAGGCGTTGACGCTGCGGACGGGCCGGCCAGCGAGTGCCACGACCTCGTCGTCGATCCGCAGCCCCCGCCGCCAGGCGTCGGATGACTCGAGGATATCTGAGACCACTACCCGACCGTCAAAGCTGGTGGCGACGGTTGCTCCAAGGGTGGCATGGTCGGCCAGCCGTCCCCCCTTCAGCACCCCCAGAAAGTTGCTGACCTGATTCGCTGAAATGGCATAGCCGACGCCGACGTTAATCCGTCCCCGCTTCTCGAACGAGGCCCGCCCATTGATGCCAATCAGCCGGCCGTTGGCATCGAACAGGCCCCCGCCGGAGTTGCCAGGATTGATGGCAGCATCGACCTGGAGGCAGTCGGCATATTCCAGAATTGTGCCAGCAGGAAACTGGTAGCGATGGATCCCCGAGACAACCCCGGCACTGACGGAGGGGCGGAGGTCGGTGGCCAGCAAAAAGGGGTTGCCGATCACGAAACACTCATCGCCGATCGAGACTTGGTCGCTGTCAGCTAGCTCAGCAGCGGGAAAGTCATCACGGCCCAGGAGTTTGATCATGGCCAGATCACCGGTCGGGTCGAGGCCGACCAGCACGGCGTCGTAGAGTTGGCCATCGTTCAGGCCGCACTGCATGGCAATGCCGGCTGGCTGGACGACATGAAAGTTTGTCAGAGCGTAGCCGTCGGGACTGATCAGCACGCCCGAGCCCCCGCCAGCAGCACCGGCGAAGATGGCGACTGCCGCCTTTGAAGCCGCTGCAATCGTTGCGGTCCGCTGTTGCTCTGCCTCGAGCACCAGTTCGACGCTCACCGAGGCGGCCGGTTCGGGGGCGACTGCCGTGGTTTCGGCGGCGGTCACGCTTGCTGACGCGCCAAGTTGAGCCATGGCCACCAATCCTAATGCAAGGGGCCAGCGGCGGCAGGCTGTGGGTGTGGGCATCTCCTACCTTTCAATCAGCGGTGCCACCAGCAGGATCGGGCCACCGACCAGCGGCGTGCTGTTCGCCTCAGGAGTGTCGTCGAGGGGCCGACTGACAAAGTCGACCAGCAGCCGCAGCTGCCGTCCACCCGTCAGGTCAATCTCCACCGGAATGGCGTTGGTCGATTCGCCGTGGCTGCGGCCCCCGAGTTCCTCCCGAAACCGCTCGGCGCCGTCGACCTCAATCACAATTGCGGTCGGCGCGATCGCGGCCGGGCCGGCCGGCTGCAGGCTACCGCGGAAGCGACGGCTGTCAGGCGGAATGGTCCAGATCATTTCGGTGCGGGGCCTAATCAGCAGCCCACGCGAGTCGGCCTCGTCGGCGGCTGCCACCGGTACCACCCGTGCGGTGAAGAAGCTGCGGAGCTGCTCGTCGTCGGCGAGACCACCAAAAAATGGATCGACAGTTGTCTGGGCCGGCGGCCGCCGGGTGAGGTCGATCCGCCGGCCAAAGGCATAGTCGATCCCCGCGACCACGCCGGCCGGCATCACCGTCTGGCTGTCGGGGTCTTTCGTCAGCTGAACCTGCCAGCTTTCGTCGGCGGCCGACCAGCTGACGCCGCGGCACCGGAGGGACGAACCGGCAAGCTCAAGCAGGATCTCACCGGCTGCCGGCTCAGGCTCGCTGCCTGGGGTGACGGTTCCCCGCAGCCAGCAAAGCCCCGCCAGCTTACTGCGGCTGACCGGAATCCGCTCGTCCTCCAGCAGTACGATCACTTCGTCGGCCGTCACGGCAGTGATCGCACAAGCGATGAACTGCCAGCTCTCGTCGCGGCGGATGACCACGATGTCCCCTTCAGGATCAGCCGGCAGCTCGCCAAGCCAGGCTGGTGGCTGCGCGGCCGTGGCGGACCTCCTGCAGGGCCAGTTGCCGCTCCACCCCGTCAGCCGAGATGGTGACCCCGTCGGCGTCAAGGGCCAGAAGTTGGCCCCGCAGTGAAGGCCCGGCTGCGGGGGTGACGATCAGCTCGACAGCCGCTGGCTGCTCGGCAAGGACAGTTGTGACCGTTAGCAGCAGGCCCAACCTGGCAAGCAGCATGGTCTGAGATGTAGCGAAGCGACTCATTCCCGTCACGTGCTATCGCCCCTGGTCGCCAGCGGCGAGCCGCTTGAAGTATTGTTCGATCGCCTCGCGATAGTGGGCAGGATAGTCCCGGCCGATCTGCTGCAACGCCTCCTCGCGTTCCCGCGGAGGCAGGTCGCCCCACTCGCCGGCATTGTCGAGGTCGCGGCTGGTCACCTCGCCTCGGCCCTTGCCCCCTGCCAACTGGCTGTCCTCCATCGGACGGCCCTGACCGCCACCACCAGCTGCCCCGGCGCCGCCCGCCTGTTGCTGTTGCTGCTGGTCCTCGATCTGCTTGATCAGCTTGTCGAGTGAGGCGATCACGCCATCTTGCACCGCGCGGATCTTCTTGCCCGCGTGGCCCAGGTCGAGCCGCCGAGTGATGTCCCGCATCCGCCGCGAGATGTGATCGAGTGAATCCTGCTCAAGGCTGGCCACATCGGCCTCCAGCAGCCGGGCAAGCTGGGCGTAGCGGACGGGAATCTCAGCTTCCCGCTCGAGTAGCCTGGCAATCGTCTCGCTGGCGGCATCGGCCTGCAGCATCCAGAACTCACAGGCAGCGCGGCAGAATAGCAGCGTGGCCGGATCGGGGCTGGCCTCGACCGATCGTTTCACCAGCAGTGGAGCCGCCTCGTCATACCGCTCCAGCCGCACGAGCTGGCGGGCCGTCCAGAGGGCTGCCACATCGCTCCCGAAGTCAGCCTGTGGCTGGCTATCAAACTGATCGGCCAGCCGGCTGACTGCCACGGGGGGGAGCCCAGCGACATCGGTAAGCAGCAGTTTCGCGTTTTTGTCGATGGTGGTGACCGCTTGCATCAGCCGGTCAAGCCGGTCGTTGTCGGGCTGGTTCCAGACGGCAGTTGCCGCAGCGATCTGCTCCGGGCTGGCGTCGCCGCGGGTGGCAAGCCACCGCTGGAGATCCTCGCCGACCGATTCTGCCGTCGGCTGCGACCAACTGGCCGTCCGCGAGAGTTCAGCCGTCTCGACCGGATCGACAGCCGCGGCGGCAGCCTCCGCTGTCCAGCCAACTGAATTGCCAGTGCCTGTCCCCACGGCGGTCAGCAGGCAGACCGCAGTTACCAGCACAGGCTTGCGTGCACTTGCTACGGCCATCTCCTGCGTCTCCTCGGCGGTTCGCGTCTGCCTGTTCCCGGCCTGTTGCCGACACCGAAAGTATACCCTGCCGACCAGTTGCGCTCTTCCGTGGGGCCGCCCTTTGCCGGGCTGCCCCTGCTCTCTGGGCCACAGGCCGCCGTCCGACATCTCGTGTCGACAAGCAACACGGCAGCGGTATGCCCGCCGTCGGTATGGGGATTGGAGCCACTTTCAGTTGTGTGAGGCACGGGCGATCGACCCGAGCGGTTCCCCTACACGCTGCTCCGGCACAAACGCGGGCATTGGGTCGAGCCGGCGTCGCATCGAGCAGTTTCACTCGAGAGAGTTTCAGGCAGCCTCCTGTGTAAAGACGCACCTTGCTGAGCAGCCACTGATTTCGCGTCGCATCACGGCTCAGCTTCGCCAGGGTGATGCGAATGCCATCGTCTTCGCCACCCTTCGGAAAGTGAAGGAACGACTGCAGTTCGGTCACGTGCCGCGCGAAGGCTTTCCGGTGCTGCTGGTGCTCAGTGACATCAACTGGCGGCCGCTCGATGGCTTTTGTCGCTGGTCAATGGCACGTCGGCAAAGGTCCTTAGGCTAACGGACGGCTCGTGAATGAAGAGGCAGACCGTTTTGGAAATCCCAAAGCGGTTTTCTAAACCACCGCTGCCTCCGTCCGTGAGAGTTCAGCCGCTTCGGTCGGATCGACGACGACAGCGGCAACCATGTCCGTCCGGCTGCTGCCCTATTCCGTGCGGCCCGTGACGATGTCGTGGGCTGCCCGTTCAACCCTTTCCTGGCGATCGGCCAGCCGCCCGAGCGCCTCGACCAATTCTGGCTCGCCTGCTTTTTCAGAGTCGTCGGTCAGGAATTCTGAGAAGCGGGATGTCCGCCGATTGACCCGCAGTTGCAGTGTGCGGATCATTTTCAGCTCGGCCAACTTGTCGACCAGCGGCTGCTCACCCGGCTCGGCCGGCCTGCCCCCGGCTTGGCCCTGCTGCTGCCGCTCCTGCTGTTCCCGCTCGGCCCGCTCAAGGGCGGCGAGCAGCTCCTCGAGGCTCAGCACCAGGTCTTCGACGATGCCTTTCGTGAGTCCTTGCGTGTTGCCTTGCTTCAATCGGTTGGCCGCCTGCAGCGAGTCTTCCCGAATCTGTTCGAGTGCCTCAGGGATGGCCACTGCCGAGCCGTCATCCCGCACGAGCGTCAGGGCACGGGTGGCGTCGGCTGTGATCGCCTGCTGCTCCCGGCCCAGGCGGGCCGACTCAAGCTCGCGTTCGCGTCGTTTGAGAGCCTGCTTTTCGTTGGCCAGCTGGTCGAGGCCACGCAGCACTGCCCGCTCGGCCCGCAGCATGGTGCGAACCCGGGCCTCAAGCCGCACCAGCAGCCGCTCGATCTCTTCTTCTCGGAGCTGCCGGAGAATCTCCTCGAGTTCAGCCCGGGCGGCCTCAAGCTCGGCCAGGGCCTTCTCCTGTTCGTCGCGGGCCTCGCTGCGGCGGGCCTGATCGAGGCGTTCTTGGGCCTGCTCCATTCGGCTCTCGGCCTCGGCCAGCCGACGGCTGGTGCGGGCGGCCCGCGAGGCCTCGTCATCTCCTTGGGGTTCTTGCTCACTCCCCTGCCCCGCTGACTGCTGGCCTGGCTGGCCGGGCTCGCCTGCTTCGTTCTTACTGCCACTGTTGCTTGGCTGACCGGGCTGTGACTCAGCAGCTGACGGCTCGCCCTTGCCCGACTCGGATGGCTCTCCTGCCTCGCCATCAGCCGGCTTGTCCGTTGCTGGACCCTCACCCGGCTGGCCCTTCTGTGGGTCACCCTCGGCAGATTCCCCGCCCGCGGCTTTGGCATTCTCACCAGCCTCAGCCTTTTGCTCAGCCAGGCCTTCTGCCTCGGCAGCCTCGTGCCGAAAGGCTTCGACATCGTCAGCCAGCTTCCGGGTGTCAGTTGCGACCTTTTCCTGTTCCCCTGCGATTGCGTCAGCGTCACCGCCGGCCTCGGTTGTTCCCTCCAGGCCCTTCTGCCGGGCAATCAGCTGGTTGATGCGGCCGAGGAACTCTTTGACCTGCTTCTTCGAATCGGCCACGGTCCGCTGGCTGTCGCCAGCCTCGAGCAGGGCGAGCAGTCGCCGCAACCGGTCGAGCGCCGTCTCTTGACCGGCTGAGGCCTTAAGCAACTGCCCCTGCTCAAGCAGTTCGACAACCGTATCGAGCCGAGTCGTCAACTCGGTTTCCCGGGCCTGCTCAAAAGCTGAGCGAAGAGTGGCTGCCCGGCGAGGGTCACTTGCCGCAAGTAGATCAGCAAGTCGCAGGAAGGTTGCCTCAAGCTCTCGCATCTGTCGACTGACCAGCCGCTCGCGGTCAGCTAGTCCAGTAACAGGCTCGGGAGCCGGCTCGGCCGCCCCGGCTCTTGCTGGGGTTGCTGCGAGGACCAGCAGTGCCACCACGAAGACGGGATTGAATCGCATCATCATTGTCTTCTCCGTACCGGTCGGTGTCAGCCCGTCATCAGCTGTTCACAGAGCGGGATCACAGCCCCTTTAGTGCCTCACGGGCCCGCTGCTTTCGCTGCTGGTCGGTCTCGCGGCGGATTGCCTCCTGCTGCTCGATCAGCTGCCTCAGCGAATCGACGACTTCATTGAAGGTCTCCAACTCAATCATTTTATCGAGGACAGCTCGCATCTGGACCAGGCAGGCATCGGTCAGGCCGATCAGCCGGGCTTTATCGGGGGTGCTATTGCCAGTCACTGGCCGGCAGGCCACCGCCAGCCGATCAATTGGTCCAGCCACAATCTGCTCCAGAGGACCGGCAATCTGGCCCAGCAGCCGTCCTTCCAGTTCAGCGGTGAGCAGGCTGTTGTTGAACAGTTCCTGGGCGATCTGTCGAAATGCCGTCGCAATCTCGCCCGTCTCGCCGCTTGCCCGGGCAGCCGCCTCGCCCAGCCGTGCCGCGGCGAGCGTGCCGGCTGCCGGTTCCGGGTCATCAGCCGCCACTCGGTCGCGGGTCTGCTGCATATCGGCCAGCAGACTCTCAAACCGCCTTCGTAGGATCACCTCACGGGCTTCGAGCATCGCCACCAAGGCCTCAGGGGTGACAACCCGAAGGGTCCATGGCTCAGTGACGCTCTGCTGAACACCTCCGGGCAGTCCACAGCCGTCACGGGCCAGTACCGTCAGTTCCAGGCGGTCACCGACAGCGGCTTCGACTGTGGCAACAGCAACCGATGGTGCGTCATCGCCCTCGAGTCGGAGCTGCGTGCTCGCCCGCTCGGGCATTTCGATTGCGCGGCTGTGAGTTGCTGGAGGCGCCGGGGACGGTTCACCAGCGTCAGGCTGGTCGGTAGTGAATCTTCGGAGTTCAACGGAAGCTGCGGTCAGCCCATGGTCATCCTCGATGAGGCCAACAATCGGAATGACGGCCGCAGTGGTGACGGCTGTCGAGATGCCGTCGAGGGCCACTTCCAGCCGGGGTGGTTCATCGGGCTTGGCCAGCAACTGAAACCTGATCGGCTGCTGATTGCGAATGCCGTCGGTGTCGGTGAACCTGATTTCAATGACAGCATCGGTCGTAACCGGGCCGACTAGGCCGGTGAGTTGCTCCTGACCGGCTGGCCCCCTGCTCCGCCTGGTGGCAGCGGGACCGTTCGTGGTGCTGTCGGCTTCGAGGCGGGCAATGATTCGGGATGTGGGTTTGCCATCGGCAATCGTATCGTCATCGCCTGTGGTGGCCGCGAGCAGTTCGAGCATCTCGGCCTCGGCCAGTGGCTTTGATGCCGTCGCCGTCAGCGTCACGGTTGCACCGGCAGGAACTTCGACGAGGCGGGTGGCAGGGAGCGATCGGATACCACCACCGATGTAGTCGGGCGGCGTCACCGCCAACTCAAGCTGTTTCAGTCGCGGCGGCTCAATCGCTTCGATCCGCAGGCCTCGCAGCCGGCCATCGCCACCGCGGATTTCAACGGTGAGATCTTCTGTGACCGCCGGCAGGGTGTGGGCATACAACTGGCCCATTTCGGTCAGCCCGCCCCGCGTGCCCATCCGTTGGGTTGACCAGCCACCACCGCCCTTGGTGCGTAGCTGGACCACCTGCGGTGGGGCACCGGTTGCGCGGGCGGTGACCACAATTTCAACGTCGCTGCCGCGAGCCACGCGGCGGATACCGCCGGGAAAGCCGTCAACGACGAGTGTGACCCTGCGGGGCCAGGGAGCTTCGGAAAAAAGCACCATGCGGCGGAACCAGTTCTCGCGAACCACTGGCACCAGCACCAGCACGGCCAGCACCGTGCCGAGAGCGAGGCCGCTGGCGCCGGCTAGTCGCAGCAGCCGACGCCGGCGGAAGAGCCGGCTAAATGTGACCCGACCAACGGTTGCGGCAGCCAAGGCTGTGGTCCGGGCCAGCAGTTCAGGGTCGAGCGGGGCGGCCAGCGTCGATTCGCGGGGGTCGAGTTCAATCGCTGTGGAGAGGCTGTCATTGAGTTCAGGATGGGTCCGCTCGACGAGCAATGCCAGTGGCCCGTCCCCCAAACGGGTTTGAAGCCGATCAATCAGCTGCCGTGAGACGATCACCGCCAGCCAGATTGCCAGCCCACCCATCGCCAGCATCCGCACGCCGGCCGGTGGCTCGATCAGCCAGTCGAGCAGCAGGGTTGCCCAGAACCAGCTGGCCGCCGCCAACGCCACCAGTGAGACAGCTTCAAACCAGATCCAGCGACGGGCCCGGCGCCGAACCCGGTCGAGGAATCGGCGCAGCCGTGCGATGTCAGCCGAGCGGGGGCCGGCGGCTGGCGGGCTGGCAGCAGGTGATGGTGGAGTGGCGATCATGACGGCAAGGTGTGGGCCAATGCCCATCGGGTGATCAGGCGAGCTTGGCGAGGCGGCGGAGCACCCATTCCAGACAGAGCAGGCCGATGCCGGTCGCCAGGAGCAGGGTGTTGAGCAGTCGTTTGAAATCGGTGTCGCCTGCCCCCCGCTCATACTCCTTCCGGGAGCGGTCGGGCAGCAGTTCGGCCAGCCGAGTGGGGTCGCCACCGGTCCAAGCCGTATCGGTGAGGAAGCGGGTTGAACCACCAGTGGCGGTGGCCAACTGTTCGAGCACGGCCCGCTGCAGCTGCGGACGGGCGAGTTCCCGATCGGGGAGGGTGGCCTGGATTCGTCGTACGCTGCGGTCGTCCTCGTTGCCATCGATCGTGAGTACGAGCCGCCAGCTGCCTTCACTGGAAAGCACAAAGCTGCCCCGGCGATCGTCGGGGCGAACCGGGTCGTTCTCGAGAGGAACTCGAAGCCGTTGCCCTTCCGGTCCGATCACTTCAAGGTCGGTGCGGCGGTCGGCACTGCCGGGCAGCACCCGTACCACCACCGTTTCACCAACCGGGTATCGGTCGCGTTCCAGCAGCAGCCGGCCGCGACTCGATCCCCGCAGCAGCCGGCCCTGGGCGACATGCCGCACCAGTTGGGTGGTCAGTCGTTCGTGGGCTGCTGGTTCAACTCCCCGCAGCCGCCAGAGCTCACTGCTGCCGCAATAAAAAATGGTGCCCGACCCATAGAGCTGACCCGCCAGGTAGATCGGTCCATCACTGTTACGGCCGATGCCGTCGGGGCTGGCAAGTCGGGCATAGACGGTCGCCCCAGGCTTGGCGGTCGCTGTGTCGAAGCAGGAGTAGACCCCGGGAAACTCACTCCAGACCGTCTGGCTGGCAATCCGGTTGGCGGCCAGCCAGAGAAACTCGGCATCCTCGCCGTCGGGGCTGAACCAGAGTGACCGGGCGGCTTCCGACACTGCCCGTGGAGTTAGTAGCAGCCGTTCGCCCCGGCGGAGTTCGACCGGATGCAGCGTGCGAATCGCATCGAACTGCGGATCGGCTAACCAGCTTTCCATGAAGACTCCGCCCGCAAGCAGCAGCAGCCCGCCAGAATCGCGAGACACCCACCGTTCCAGCCGGGCGACGGCAGTCGGTTCGAGCTGCCGCCAGTCATAGTCGATGGCCACGACCACGTCATAGGCATCGAGGGCCTCGGCCGACTCGGGGAAGCTCTCGAGGATGGTGCGAGCATCCTGTGACAGCCCCGGCCGGGCCGAGCCCAGCAGCACATCGACGGCGATACTGGGGTCGCGTTTGAGCACGTTCCGGAGAAACTGATACTCGCGGCCAGGCCCTCCCGCTAGCAGCAGCACCTGGGTCGCAGTTTCCACCACCTCGATGTCGGTCGCCTCAAGGTTGTCACCGGCCCTGCTGTCGTCGGCTGGCGGCACCACCCGAATCGCCAACACTCGGCTGCCCGGATCATCCAGTCCGTCGAGATCGAAACGAACCGCTAGCAGTTCTCCGTCGGCGGCCAGCCGGACCTCAGTGGTATCGATCACCCGGCCCGTCGGCCCGTCGCCTCCGGCAGCTGCCCCCGCGTCGGTTTCCAGCAGTTCGACCCGGGCGGTTCGCCCTTCCATCCCTTGGGCCTGCAGATAGGTGACTCAGCCGGTTCACTGCGAAGGGTCTCAATCAACGCGTCGCCAAGACGGGTCTCCGACCCCTGCGCGATGAGTCCGGCCTGCCAATCTGGGCCTGCCGGTTGGTCGATTGAGTTGTCGGCTGCTGGCGCGATTGTTGCGGTGTCGGCTGCATCTGCGGTGGTCGGTAACACGGCCAGCGGTTCAGCCCGGTCGGCGAATGACCAGATCGCCACCTCATGCCGTTGCCGCAGAGCGTCGAGTAGACCGTCGGTTGTAAGCACCGCAGCGGCGGCTTCAGCGCGGCTGGTAGGACTGTCGGTGCCAGCCGAGTTGTCCGCGGTGGCGGCCAAGGTCATGCTGGCGCTTGAGTCAACCAGCACCGCCACTCTGGAAGGAAAGCTGATCTCGTGCTCGGCAGTCCGTCGAAGGTCGAGCAGGGCCATGAGCAAGATGCTCCAGGCGGCTACCCGGAGCACTGCGAGTGGCACCCCCTGCCACCGTGGCAGCCCGGCGGCGTCGTGGTGATAGGCCCAGAGGACGATCGCCAGCACGAGGCCGACCCCGAGCACGAGGGCCGGCATCTGCCACCATTCGGTAAAGCCGTCAATCAGCCCACTCGAAATCCGATAGGCAACCCGTTCGGCGGCGGCAATTGGCAGCGTCAGCATGGCCTCGGGTGACATGTTCATCAGTACAAGAAAAACGAAGGGTTGGTTCAGCCGTGGCGGCGGCGTGGATGGTAGCTGACCAGATAGCCCAGCAACTGTTCGGCGAGCAGAATGACCAGCAGCAGTACCAGCAGCGGTCGCACCAACGAGCTGCCTCCACGACTGGTGCTGTCGGGCTCGAGCTGATCGGCCCGCTCGTAGCGATAGGGCACACCAGCCATCAGCCGGGCTAGTTGGGGCTGGGCAATCCGTTGGAGGGCCGACTCGGCCGGATTGACGTTGAAGGCCGCAACCCGTTCCAACGGCTCACCGGTAACGGTCTGCCAGCGGGCCGTGTAGCCGCCTGGCGTGGCGGTTTCGGTCAGCTGTGCCTGGAGGCCACCGGCGGCTGTGATCTCCGCGGTCCGCCGCACCAGGAGGCCATCGGGTGGCAGCAGAAACTCGACATCGATGCGGTCGACTCCCGGGGTCAGTGACAACGTGAGCGGTTCGCCGACGAGGAGATTTTCTCGCCGTCGCCGCAGTCGGGCAAGCTGGCCCTCCAGTTCGAGCATGACGACAACCCAGCTGGGGTTGTTTCGCGCCCAACTGTTCCAGGTTGGTGCGGCAGTGGTCAGGATGACCACTGCCAAGCCCTCGCCAAACGGCTTTTCAATCGCCAAAGGAGCTTGGTTTCGCAACGACAGCAGCCGCCGTAGCCCGCTATCGGGTGGCGGCTGATAGCTGCGTTGGATGGCCATGTAGCGGTCAATCCGCACTGCGTCGAGAAAGGGATTGCGACGGCCCCGGAGGATGGCGACCACCGGATGGTCCTCGGCCACGACGTCGGGGGCATCGGGATTACGCTGATCGGTCAGGAGGTCGACAGCGTCGGCCAGCGGTGCCGGGAAGATGCCGCTGCCATCGCGAAAGAGCGTCTGATTGACCAGCTCAGGTTGGGTCGCCGGACCGGTGAAGAAGACCACCCCGCCACCACGGCGGGCATAGTTCTCAAGGGGCTCGATCTCGGTAGCATCGAGGCGGGGAACATCAACCAGCCAGACCGAGTCGAACCGGTCGAGTTCGAGGGTCGCCAAAGCCCGGGGGGGCTCGATCCGCGGCCGCAGCCCTGTCGCAGCCGCTGCGCCGGGATCGAGCGCGGTGGCAAGATAAAACGCATCATCTACAGAGCTATCAACAGCGGGAGCAGCGGCAATGATCAAGACATCAGCCTCGTCGACGACCTCGACTGCAGCCGTGCGGCGATTGTCAGCCACCAGCCGGTCAACGGGCAGTTCCACCTCAACGAAGTGGCCGCCAGCGTTGGGGAACCGTGACTCGAACCGGGCAACCGTGGAATCACCGGGCAGGATCTGGTCAAGCTGAACGCCGGGCCGTTCAGACTCATCCTCACGGATCACCAGCGGGACGTCCCGCACAGGCTCTGGCCCGAGATTGCGGACGGTGACCTCCCAGGGGAGCAGCACGTCGCTGGCCGGCACCCCGCCGACCATCTCCAGCTGCTCGATTGCCAGATTGGGCCGAGGTGATGGATCAGTTGTGGTGGCTGGCTCGTCCGTCTCGGCCGCGGCATCGACAAGGTGAATGTCGATGCCGACCGCTGCCAGCTGCTCAAGGGCCGCCACGGTGTCTTCGGCTGCCAGCCAGTCACGGCTGCGGAGATCGGTGACCAGCCAGATAGCCCCGCCGCCGTCATGGCCGGCAAAGACTGCTGCGGCAGCACGGACCGCGGCTGTTGGACCGGCGGCGAATGCCGAGAGCCGACAGTCGCCGACCGCCTGCCGCAGCCTGGCCAGATTCTGCGGAGTGACCAGCTCACCACGGAGGTCGAACAGCTGTTGAGATTCTGAGTCTTGTGGAGTCTCAGGCGGCAGGTCGGCAGACTCTGGCGTCGTCGTGCCGTCGGCTGGTGCTGTGTTGTCAGTCGCTGCCGCTAGCCGCGAGAAACGACCGAGGGAAAGCTCGTGTCGGCCGGGGGTGGCAGCCAGCTCCTCCAGCAGCCGCTCGACCATGCGGCGGCCCCGGCTGAAGGCGGTGGTCTCGCCACCGGCATCGGCAAAGGTTTCACCCATCGAAAAGCTATCGTCGAGCAGCACGACGTGGATGGTCCGACGGCCTCCCAACAGGCTGGTCAGGGCACTGGTCCAACGCGGCTGCGCCAGCATCGCGACCAGTCCGGCGATGGCCAGGATTCGCAGCAAGAGCAGCAGTAACTGCTTGAGCAGAATCTGTGTCCGGTACTTCCGCTGGCTGGCCAGGAGAAACTCCATTGCCGCCCAGTCGACCACCCGATGTCGCAGCAGGTTGATCAGATGGATCACGACCGGCGCCGCAGCGAGCGGAAGCCCCCACCAGAGCAATGATGTGAAGTCGAAGGTCGGCATTAAAAATTGTTTGGGGGAGCTTTGAAACGCGCTAATCGGTTTGGCGGCGGAACTGTGGCGTCAGTTCCTGATCCGGGAGCGGCGGGCAAGGAAGTTCACGAGGGCTGCATCGACCGGCTGACCGGTTCGCACCAGCTGATAATCGCAGCGGGCTGCTGCTGCCCGGCCCCGGACATCGGAGAGGAAGGCCTCGACCGCCTCGAGGTAACCAGTCCGTAGGGCCCGCGGATTGCAGGTGAGCTCTTCGGGTAGTTCAAGCCCCTCAAACCGAGTTGGCCCGTCAAAGGGAAAGTCGAGTTCGTCATCATCGAGCACGTGGAAGATAGCCAGGTCGTGTCCCCGCTGCCGCAGAAGCTGCAGCCCCTTCGCCAGGTCGTTGCGATCACCGAAGAGATCAGAAAAAATCACCACCAAACCCCGCCGGGGGAGCGTTTCGCCGACACTGCGGAAGACGCTGCGGAAGTCTGAGGGCTGCCGCTGCCGGGGCTGTTCGAGGCAGCCGACAATACTGCCGAGGTGGCTGCGGCTGGTGCGAGCCGGCACGCTTGTCCGCACCCGATCGTCAAAGACGTTGCAGCCAACGGCATCCCCCTGCGATAGGCCAAGCCATCCGAGGCTGGCTGCCAGGGTCGCGGCATAGTCGAACTTTGTCAGCCCAGGTGCCTGATCGAACCGCGGCGGCCGGTAGTCCATGCTGGCCGAACCATCGACCAGCAGGAACAGCCGCAGGCTGGTCTCGTCCTCAAACTCTTTGATGTAGAGCCGGTCCTGCCGGCCCCAGACCTTCCAGTCGACCCGCCGGAGATCATCACCGGGCGTGTATTCGCGGTGCTGGAGAAACTCGACCGAGTTTCCCTTATAGGGGCTTTTGTGCATCCCGGCGAGCACGCCATCGACGACGGTTCGGGCCCGCAGTTCCAGCCGGCCGATCCGGGCGAGCGCCTCAGGAGGCAAATATCGTTTGGAAGCGGGGGTCACGCGTTAATTCGTCCTCGCGGGCGGGGGTCGACTCGATCAGGCGTTCGATGATGGAGTCGGGCGTGACCCCTTCGCTCTCGGCGGCAAAGCCGACCACGATCCGGTGCCGCAGCACCGGTGCCGCCAATGCCTGCACGTCTTCAACCGTGACATGCGAGCGGCCCTCCAGCAGGGCCCGGGCTTTGCATCCGAGAATCAAAAACTGCACCGCTCTCGGTCCTGCCCCCCAGGCCAGTTGGTCGGACACGAACTCGGGTACGCCCTGCTCACCCACGCGGGTCTGTCGGACTAGGGCAAGCGCATAGCGGGCGATGTGGTCGCTCAGCGGAACCTCACGGACGCGTCGCTGAAGACTGATAATCTCGGCAGCCGAGAGGACGGGTTCAATTTCAGCCACATTGGTGCCGGTGGTCCGTCTGGCGATTTCAAACTCTTCTTCGAACGAAGGGTAGCGGACGAAGACTTTGAACATGAACCGGTCCTGCTGGGCTTCCGGCAACGGATAGGTGCCCTCCTGCTCGATCGGATTCTGTGTCGCCAGCACGAAGAACGGGTCAGCCAGCTGATGCCGCGTGTTGCCCACGCTGATCTGTCGCTCCTGCATTGCCTCGAGCAGGGCAGACTGGGTCTTCGGCGGTGTGCGGTTGATCTCGTCGGCCAGCACCACGTTGGCAAAGAGCGGGCCCTGCAGAAATCGCAACTGTCGGCCGCCACTACTGCGATCCTCTTCCAGCACCTCGGTGCCGACGATGTCGGCCGGCATCAGGTCGGGAGTGAACTGGATCCGACTGAAGGAGAGGTCGAGGCTGCGGGCCAGCGTGCTGATGAGCAGCGTCTTGGCGAGTCCGGGCACACCTTCCAGCAAACAGTGCCCGCGGGCGAAGAGTGAGATCAGCAACTCATCGATCACCTGTTGCTGACCGACAATGACCCGTGACAGCTGGGCGACGATCCGCTCATGGGCCTCATGCAGCCGGTCAATCGTGGCGGAGGATGGTACGGCGGACGACATGCAGGGCTCCGATCGCGGAAACAATGGATCGGGAGCAGCAGACGACTGAATCCCGAGGGCTCGAGCATACTGCCGGCGGCTGGTTCCAGCCAGCTACCGCTGATAGATCGGCAGCATTCCGCCGTCAAGCTGGAGGATCGTCAGGTTGGTGGCGGTCGTGTAGACCGGCCCGATATAGCCTTGGGGCCAAAACACCCCGGATGGCTCCTTCGTTGCCTCGGCCACCAGCCGCTTTTCAATCTGCCGGCGGTAGTTTGACCACTTTTCACCCCCCTCTCGGTACATCACCTGCGCGTAGTAAAAGTGGGCGTAGTGCCAGTGACCGAAGCCGGTGTTGGCAATGTTGCCAAGGTGCTTTTCGGCGTAGTCGAGCATTCGTGGCACGTGGGTATCGTCGTATTCGCCGGCGTTGAAGAGGCAGGCAATTGCTGCCGCCGAGATCGCCGGCCGGCCGCCGCCCCCCTTCGAACTGTACTGCACGCCGCCGTCGGGCATGGTGCACTTGTGGATGTAGGCGATGGCCCGGTCGATGATTTCCCGCGGCACGGGGATGCCGGCGTTGCGGCAGCCTCGGAGGCCCTGCACCTGAGTGATCGTGGTCGAACCTTCATCGAAGTTGTTGCCGTCCTTTGCGCTGACATATCCCCAGCCGCCGTCGGTGGTCTGGGCCCGGCCGGAGAACTCGACTGCCTTTTCGAGTACCCGAATCAGCTCCTGCCGACGCCGGGCATCCTCCTCTTCACCGAGCACCTGTGAGAGGAAGAGCATTGAGAAGCCGTGCCCATAGGTGTAGCGGTCGTCGGTCTTGGGGTCACCGATGAGGCCGTTGGGCCGCGACCGGCTGATGAGATAATCGACCGCCCTGGCAATGGCATCGGCATAACGACCTTGAGTGGGTGTCGAGCCTTCCAGCAGCAACGCGGTGCCGGCGAGCGCCGTCATTGCGGTTGGGTAGCGGCCTTCGTTAGCGGCCCAGCTTCCCCGCCTCGACTGAGTTGCCACCAGCCAGTCGAGGCCGCCCGTGATGGCCTCATCAACTTCCACTGCCGCGCCCCGGCCGACAGCTGGGGGTAGCAGCATGCAGATGAGTGCAAAAACCGCCCGAGTCATCAACCACCACTGACGGTTTCGGGCGCACGAAGCTGTTCTTTTGCCACGATTGCGACACTGCATGATGGGTCTCAGTTGGGAAACAACAGGGCTCGTTCAATCCAGTATTTCAACTCACTCAAGACGTCAGTGTAGACCAGTGGCTTTTCTTCAGCGCGGAAGGGCTGTGCCCGTTCCGCCGGCAGGCCGGTGAACTGCAGAACAATCTCTCGGCCACCGGCGCCGCCCCGCTGCCGTGACTCGATCTGCAGCCTGACTTTTCCGGTGGCTGGCTCGCCCGTGATCCGCAGTTCTGCGGTAGCAGCAGCGTGCCGGGGTTCAATCAGAATGCGGTCGTCGAGGTGCAAGAGCCCGCCGGTTCGCTTGTCGAGGCAGAGCAGGCTGTGCCGAGGCTGGTCCGGCACCTGCCGTGCGTTCCGGTTCATCTGCAGTTGGCGGGCGAAGACAAGTACCGGCAGGCCGGCCGGCTGGCCGACATGCAAGATATGCCGTTGAATCGACGCTGGCCGTGGCCAGAGCATGTCGCCTGCAAGTCGATCAACGGCATAGAGCAGACTTGTCTCGACAATGTTGCCGAAACGATTGACTCCGAAGCGGTTAACCGCTCGGATGCCATCGAAGCGGTCTCGCTCTTCTGCCGTCTCAGTTCGTCCCACCAGAATCAGGTAACGGTCTTCCCAAGGCAGTACCCGTACCTCGGTCAGGCCAGCCGGTGGTTCGGGCAATTCACTGACAAAGATGGTGCGGCCGGCAGCCACATCGATCGCCGTCAGTTGCCCGGCGGTGCTGACCGTGAAGAACACGCCAGATGGATCGGCGTAGCCCCGGGCGTTGGACTTGCACGAGCCCGCTTCGGTGCGGCTGAGATTGAGCGCATCGAGTGAAGTCAAGCCAACCTCATCGCTGTCAGGCGATTCCTCTCCAGCTTCAAGAATGAGCAGCCGGCGTCCAGCGACAGCGAGTCGCTCGTCCTGTGGCGGAAGGTCGTGCTTGGCCAACAGATGACCATCAGCAGTCGACAACAGCAACGAATCCTTGCCGTCCGGCCCGGCCACGCAGACGACGACGTCATCTCCAAATGCCTCCGCTCGGTCCGGCAACTGCCGTCTTTGCCAGAGCAGCCGACCGGTTTGGAGGTCACGGAGTTCGAGCGTGTGGTCGTAAATGATTGGAACGCCAGTGAGTCGGGGGAGTCCCGTCCGGAAAAACGGGGTTCGCTGGACCTGTCGGTGGTGTGGCTGGCCATGTTGCATGCCCAGGGGACGCACCCCCAGTTGTCGCACCAACCGGTCCTGCGCCGACTCGCCCTGCACTATCTGCTGAGTGTTCACTGAGTCCGCGTACGGGTTCCGCATGATCCAGAGCATTCGATGCTCGACAGCGTCAGAGTCACTGATCTCGAAAACAACCAGTTCGTCGGTTGTGGTGAGTAGCAGGATTCGGCCAATGAGTGTCGCTTGGCTGACTTGCGACCGAGTGATTCGCGAGATCTGTTGTCGCCAGGCGGAGTTGGCGGGATCGCCGGTCAGCGGGATACCTCCTCCAATCGGTCGACCGAAGCGATCTTTGAGCAGCAGATTGCTGCCATCGGTTTCCAGTGACGCCTCTGGGAAAGAGGAACTGGCAGTATGAATCAGTGGGATCGCAAGGCGATTCCGTATGATCTCGGCGTTCTCGGGCTGCGGGTCGTCTCTCACGGTGACCTCGCCAACCGGCCAGGCAGCGGCAACTGCTGTCGCCGGGGTGGTTGGTGCGAGGCGATCAAGAGGCTCACCCTGGCGGAGCACTAGTAGTTCGAGTTCCAACTGAAGATTCTGGCGGGCCATGCCAACCGCCGCCGCGACCTGCTGCTGCATGGCTGCAGCCAGCAGACTTCGGGCCGGGGTGACGGCCGGATGGTCACCGAACCGTTCCAGTACGAGTTCAGCCGCCGTGATGCGTTGGGGCAGCGAGTCGATAGCGGCTGCTGCCTCGACCGCGGCCTCAACTGTGGCAGTGATCTGAGCAGGGACGCCACTGGTCCGATTGCCGGACGGCTCGGTGGCCGCTCCGGTGGCGACAAGACGCTTAAGCTGTCGCTGCAGCCAGCGATTGGCCGACAGCATCAGATGCTCATCCTGGGGGTCGGCGATCAGTTGTGATCCGGCATCATCCCGCGGGTCCACAGCTGGCAGCGTCAAAAGCTGCTGGCAGACCTGCCAGCCACTGGCGGCATCGCCGGCAGCCAAAAACCCGGCGATAGCCTGTCGCAGAATGTCAGCGGCATCTTCGGGCGACTCGGCCGTAGCGGCCCCCTCCTGCCAGCGGGAAGAGGCGGCTGCAAAGTCGTGCCTGAGGGCGAAGCGGATCGCCCGGCTGACAACTGCCGGCGCGGGCCGGAGGCCGTCCGCACCGTGGGCCTGGCGGATGTCATTGAGTCCCGTTGCCGTCTCGCCAGCTGCCAGCCGAAGTTCGCCCCGCCAGCCGACGGCCCAAGGATCCTTCGAGTTGGCAGCGATGGCTGTTTCAACTGCCCGCTTGAGTGGCACGGTCTGATGAAAAACATCGAGCGAGTCGACACCCTGTGAGATGATCTCGCCACGATGAGCGACAAGATTGCCCGGCAAACTCTCGCCCCGACCAAGTGAGGTGCCGATCAGTTTTCCATCAGCGAGGTCGATCTCGGCAACCGCTGGCGTCGTCAACGGGACGAACAACCTGGTGTCAGTGATCAGTGGCCGGCCGCAGACCTGCTGGTCGGCGAAACGGGTCGGCTGCTCCCACCGTTCCTGACCATCATCAAGTGAAATCGCCGTGACTTGCTGCTGCCCAACAAGAATCACGCTACGGTCCACGATGCCAGCGACCAGAAGGTGATCATTCCTCGGACGTTCCCAGATGCTTTCGCCCGTTCGCAGGTTGACGCAGTGCAGCGTATCTGAGGCAAATGGTGTCAGCAGCACCCGGTCTCCGGTCACCGTGGGGAGCGTATCAAGCCAGCGGCTGAGGGGCTGGTTGCCGTCACTGTCGGTCCGAATCCTCACGCCAGCGAGTCCTCCCGCCACGACCCGCATTTTCAGCTGGATGCCGTTGGCCAGCCGTCGGACATCAGCCGGCTTGGGCACGGCAAAGCGGTAGGCCCACCGTAGCGTCCGGGCTGCCAGGTCAACGGCGATCACCGCACCTGCCCCGGTCGGGCAGATCAGAATGCCGCCGGCAAATGTCGGTGAAAGTCCTGCTTGTCGCCGGTCTCCACGGTTCTCGATGTCATGGTCGATATCGACATCGGCAAGGGGTTGGGACCAGAGTGTTTCACCGCTTTCGGCCGCCAGCACGTCGAGCCTGATCTGTTGGCGGGACTCGACGAGTACATACAATCTGCCACCAATCGGGAGCGGACTGCCGAGATACCAGCAGCCGGCTGGCTGATCCCCAGCACTGGGCAGCCGCCATCGCTGCTGGCCGCTGGCGATGTCGTAGGCGACAAGATGGTTGCTTGCCGCCAGCTTGGGGGTCGGGCGGTTGAACTGCCGCAGCCGATTCCGGGCAACTCCTGATTGGCCGATGTGCGGGGCAGACTCGACGGCGAAGACTAGCCTGCCGTCGCTGGCAAGCGTGGCGGCGGTCGCGTCAGTGAACAGTTCGTCAAGCGGGTGAGGCAGTTCCTCCTGCCCTTGGCGGCTGTCGCCATCGACCAATGCCGATTCAGCCAGACGGCTTTGCATCCAGACCCGTTTTCCTGATTTGAAGTCGACTGCGACGAGGCCCGCCCGGGACTGGGACACGATAAGACCATTGACCGCGAGTGGGCCACCCGCAGGCAGGATGGGAAGTCCCTGATCCCGCAGAAGCTGTCGCCTGGTCTCCACCAGCCGCGACTCCTCTGGGTGAAGGGTGAGCGGCACCCGATAACGGGGCACCAGCAGCGGTCGGTCGCAGCGGCAGACGGGATTGCGGTTGGGGCCACCCCGATCGACCTGCCAATTCAGAGAGTCTTCCTGGGGCGGGCCATTTTCTCCTCGGACTGCTGCCGTGAGCCGTTGTGCCAACAGTCTGCGGTCGAGCCCGCCGCCCATTCGTAGCTGTTCACCACCCAGCCGAACCTCTGCCGGGAGATTGGCTCCCCCACGGTCCGCACCTGTAGCATTCCCAGCCGTTGCCAGATGGGCTGCCGTGCGGATCATGTCGACGGCCGCACGGACTGTTCCAGGCAGGTTAGCGAGGTGATCGCTGGAAAGTCGATCCAGCCAGGCTGCCGCGGCGAGGGGCTGGCCAGCCTCAAGTAAGGTGGTGGCGATCACGATCGCCGCGCGGCTGCCAGCCGGCGTATGGAACCAGCGGCGGGCAACGGTCACGATTTGTGCGGTGTTGTTGGCGGCAATTCCTTCATTCAACGCACGTTCGGCCCGGCTGCGGAATTGCAGCAGGTAGGCCTCCTTGCCAGCGGGCGGCAGGCTGCCGATCAGTTCGGTTACCCGGGTTTTCATGCTGCGACTTGTCTGTCCGCCCGTGAAGCCTTCATCGAGGAAAACATCTTCGTCGGCCGCAAGCATCTCATCGAGCAGCGTGGTGGCATCGGCGAACCGTTTCGCATCGATCAGCCTGTTCGCCTGATCGAACTGCCGTTCCCGCAGCCGGTCGGTCGGCAAGGTAACGCCGCTGGTGGGGCCTACCTCGTCGTCAGGCTCGTCGACGCCCTGAGCTGCGGCCTGGCGAATCGACCAGCCCACAGAATCGCCAAGCAGGAAGAATCCGAGGACGAACGCGACCGCCACCAGCATGAAGACAGTGAGAAAAGACGCTTTGTAGCCGAGTTTTTTTTCTGCCGGGGTCGCATCGCCGTCGGTCATGGCAAGGCCCTTCGCATCTGAAGGCAGGTCATTCAAGGGAGGTCAGCAACCGCTTCTCCACCTCTCCATTATTACCGTCTGGGCTTGGAATTGTCTCTTGGCTGGGACATGGTGCAGCCAGTTCCCGGGGGAACTTTGCACCCTTTCCGCTCGATTCGGGATTGCCGGGGGCTCCGCCAATCGTTCCCTCGGAAGAGGTATTTCTCGGTAGTCGCCCGCTGGCTGCCGACGGGCCGCGCAGTGCCTTCAGGCTGAAAAAACGGGTTTTTTCGCTTGCAATTCTCAAATCACGGCATCTAATCAGCGACGCAAGCGACCTGCTAGGGGGTCGGGCTCCGAAATGCGGTCGGGGTAAATGCCGCACACTTTACTGCTCTGCTGTTGGGAGGAATGAACGATATGGCGAAGAAGACCGGAAGTAAGCCGTTGACGAAGACTGAGATCATGCGGGCGATCTCCGAGACGACCGGCCTGGCGAAGAAGGACGTCGTGGCGGTGATTGAGTCGCTGACCGATGAGATCGCCAAGGCGTTGAACGCAAAAGGGATCGGGGTTTTTTCGATCCCCGGCCTGGTGAAGATTGAGCGGCGGACCGTGCCTGCTCGTCCGGCCCAGAAGAACGTCAAGAATCCGTTCACCGGAGAACTTCAGGATCGCCCGGCAAAGCCGGCCAGCGTGAAGGTTCGCGTGCGGGCGCTGAAGAACCTCAAGGCGATGGCCGAAGGCTGAGGCATTCGGGCATTCAGACGCTGAAAAACACACGGGCGACATCCTCCTATGGATGTCGCCCGTTTTTTTGATCTTGCTGGTGAAGTGCCGCCAGTCGGTGCGTCGGTTCCGTCTTTCAATCGGAATTGGCCGTCCATTAAGCGGATAAGCAGAGTGGACAGGGCCGGGATCGAACCGGCGACACACGGATTTTCAGTCCGTTGCTCTACCAACTGAGCTACCTGTCCGGACGACGCAGCAGCCTCGGAGGGCAACAGGACGTCACAAGCCCCTATTCCTAGACCCAGGTGTGGCTCCTGTCAACGACTGCCTGTGTGCTGCGCCCGGGAGAGCCGGTCAGCGATGGCCGCCCAGGCCTGATCAGTCGGCACGGCATCGGCTACCAGCCGGTCAAGCTCGCGGTGGTCGAGTGCATGAAGGCTGGCATAGAGCATCCGGCCGTAGGCCGCCGGATCGTTTGGCATCGGCACCACCACAAGGGCCGGCGAGGCCGCCAAGCGGTGAACCGTGGCATCGTCAGGTGACCGACAGAGCCAGCCGACCCGTTCACCCGCAGCCAACCGGTTGCTCACCCGTTCAGCGGCAGCGTCTGCCGCGAGCAGCTCCAACGGTGTCTGTGGTGCATAGTGCCTCCGCTGCTGGCCAGGGCTGCGGGCTGCCGTATCGGCCTCCCGCGGCGTCCCGTCGGTTTCAATCGCTGGCTCGTCTGGCCCGCTTGCTTCAGGCAGAGCGGCTAGGGTCACCTCCGCCCCAAGTGCTGCAGCCAAATGCTCGGCCGAGAGGGGCCCCGGCCGCAGAATCCGGGGCGGGACGACGGTACAGTCGAGCACTGTCGACTCCAGACCATGCTCGCAGGAACCGGCATCGAGGATCAGGCTGACACGATTGCCGAGACCTTCAAGCACATGCTGGGCCGTTGTCGGAGAGATAGCCTCCGAGCGATTGGCACTCGGCGCTGCCAACGGGCAGCCGGCTCGCTCAATCAGCTGACGAGTCAGATGGTGTGCCGGACACCGGAGAGCAACCGTTGGGCCGCCGGCGGTGACGATGTCGGGGACATCGGCCGACTTTTTCACCACGACAGTCAGCGGCCCCGGCCAGCAGGCAGCAGTGGCCCGCTCAGCTGCCTCAGGCCAGTCGGCGGCCAGTTGTCGGGCCATTGCCGTGTCGGCTACGTGGACGATCAGCGGGTTGCTCGGCGGCCGCCCCTTGGCCCGGTAGATCAATGCGACGGCGTCCGGGTCGAGGGCGTTGGCCGCCAGGCCGTAGACCGTTTCGGTCGGAATTGCCACCAGTTGGCCGTTGGTAAGCAACTCAGCGGCGATGGCAATCGCAGCAGCGGTGGCCGCTGAGGGGTGGGCTGCCTCCGCCGGCCAGTCAACCCGGGCCAGCCTTGGCAGCGAGGGGCGATTGACGGGAACGGGGGGCATCGGCGGGCCGGTTGCAGGAGAGGGAAGATACGAGCATCATGTCACCTTCCGTCCAGTACGCAACAGCCAGCCGAATTCCCGGTCAACTGTCGGTCCACAGGAGTTGACGCCCTTGAGCAGCACTTCCCCCTCTCCACTGATCGGCGTGGTCATGGGCAGCCAGTCGGACTGGAAGACGCTTGAGCGTGCCGCGACTGTGCTGACGGATCTCGGCGTGCCGCACGAATGCGAAATCGTCTCGGCCCACCGCACGCCCGACAAACTTACAAACTATGCTCGCGCCGCTGCGACCCGGGGTCTGCGGGTGATCATTGCCGGGGCTGGCGGGGCCGCCCATCTGCCTGGCATGTTAGCGGCCCAGACCCATCTGCCGGTGCTTGGCGTACCGGTTGAGTCGGCGGTGTTGCGGGGCGTCGACTCGCTGTTGTCGATTGTCCAGATGCCGGCCGGCGTACCCGTCGGGACGTTGGCCATCGGTGCTGCGGGGGCGACCAATGCCGCATTACTGGCGGTCGCGATCCTGGCCACCAGCGATGAGTCCCTGCAGCAGCGGCTGATCGACTTCCGCACCGCCCAGACCGACCGGGTGCTTGGTGACCGGCTGCCGCCAGCCGGCCCAGCTTGATTGGATCGGCTTGCCTCCGGAGCGATGCCCATGGACCCCCTGCCCGACCTGACCCCGCCGATTCTACCCGGGGCCACTCTGGGCGTGCTTGGGGGTGGCCAGCTGGGGGCGATGTTCGCCATCGCAGCACGGCGGATGGGCTACCGCGTGGCGGTCATCAGTGACGTGGCCGATTGCCCGGCCGCACGGCATGCCGACCGGCTGCATGTTGGCCGCTATGACGATCTGGGGTTTCTTGCCGAGGCAGCAGCGGGGCTGGCGGTGGTGACCTTTGAGTTTGAAAACGTGCCGGCAGCTGCCGGGGAAGCACTGGCTGCCAGCCTGCCTGTTCGGCCGCATCCCCAGGTGCTCTTCCTTACGCAGGACCGCGGCCGCGAGAAGGCCTTTCTGGTCGAGCAGGGCATTCCCTGCGGTGACCACCGGCTGGTCCATTCGGCGGCTGAACTGGTAGCGGCAGTCGAGGCAATTGGCCTGCCGGCGGTGCTCAAGACCGCCGCCTTCGGCTATGACGGCAAGGGCCAGCAGGTGCTGCGGCGGGCGGACGACGTGGCGGCCGCTTGGAATGCTCTTGGTGGTGGGGCCTGCGTGCTGGAGGCCTGGGTTGATTACGCCTGCGAACTGTCGGTGGTGGCCGCCCGCGGCCTCGACGGTGGCGTTGTCGCCTTCCCTGCCTTTCGCAACGATCATGCCCGGCAGATCCTCGACGTCAGTTCCTGTCCGGCCGGTTTATCGCCCGAGACAGCTGGTGAGGCAGAGCATCTTGCCGCGACGGTGCTCGCTGAGCTTGGAGTGGTCGGGGTCGCCTGCGTCGAGTTTTTTCTTGCCCGCGACGGCCGGTTGCTGGTCAATGAGATTGCGCCGAGGACCCACAACTCGGGGCATCTCACCATCGAGGCCTGCTGTACCAGCCAGTTTGAGCAGCAGGTGCGAGCTATCTGCGGTCTGCCCCTGGGATCGCCTGACCTGCTGATGTCAGCTGCAATGGCCAACTTGTTAGGAGACTGCTGGACCAACGGCGAGCCCGACTGGGCGGCAGCCCTCGCCGTGCCGGGGGTGAGGCTGCACCTTTATGGCAAGTCACAGCCACGCCCCGGCCGCAAGATGGGGCACCTGACGGCCACCGCTGCCACTGCTGCCCAGGCCGTCGCCGTTGTTCAGGCTGCTCGGGCAGCCCTTGCTCACCGCTCGTGAATGTGCACCAGAAGTCGAGAGCTGCGGCGACCGGACTGGCCGCTTCACTGCGGTGCCAACTCTCGGCCCTTCCACGAGGTCTGCAAGCCGAGGCAGCGACGGCTGAGGGCGTACCACTGGATGAAGAGAAACACCGTGATTGCCAACGGCTGTAGCAGGCTGCTGATCAGGCTCTGCCGGAACCGGCCAACGGCCAGCAGCCGCGGCAGCAGCGACAGACCGACCGCCAGCAGCACGAGAGCAACTGAAACAGGCGACCATTCAGCGCTTGGCAAACCTGCCAACCAGCCCAGGAGCAGCACCGTCGGCAGCACCTGGCCACCGGCCAGCAGCACCGTGAACGGCAGGATGGTCCGAGGCGAGCCGATCCCCTCGGTGGCATTCTTGGCCAGTCCATTGAAGACCTCACGGCTGGTCTCGTACATCCGGCAGCTGGCCACGTCGGTGGCATCGAAGATGTCGGTCTGCTGACCTGTCCGCCGGTAGGCCCGCGGCAGCATGATGCCGTCGTGCAACGAAGCGGCGATGGCTGCGTGCCCCCCTGCCCTTTCGTATGCCGATTTGGTGGTGATGAAGAACTGTCCGCAGCCGGCGGCCAGGGCCGGGTCGGCCGAGAGGCGGCTGCGTCCCAGCGGCAGGAACCCAAGCAGCACAAAATGAATGAGCGGCAGCAACAACCAAGCCAGGAAGCACGGTGTTTCTTGCCGCGGAAAGCCGCTCGCCAGGCCAACGTCGGTCTGCTTCAGGAAGCCGACGCCCCGGGCCACGGCGTCGGCAGTTAGCCGCACGTCGGCGTCAAGAAACACCAGGGACTCGTGACGCGCAGCCCCAGCCAGTTGGAAGCAGGCATGCTGCTTGCCGCACCAGCCGGGCGGCAGCGTGCGACCGGTGACCAGCCGCACACGTTCGTCGCGGGCCGCCGCCGCTGCGACGATCGTCGCCGTTTCGTCGGTGCTGGCATCGTCGAGGATGACCAGTTCAAAGTCGACGCCCTCGCTGGCCAGGACGTCGTCAATGAGTTGGCCGATCGCAGCCTGTTCGTTACGGGCCGGTACCAGCACCGACACCGGCGGTAGATCCGCCGGTGGTGGCGGGCTGCTGCGGAACTGTCGGAGGTTGGCCAGCAGCATGCCCGCCGGGATCACAGCGAGGATCAGGGCAAGTCCGGTCAACATAGTGGTGGCTGTCGCTGCGGTCATTGTGGCTCCGACGCGTGGGCGGGGTCGAACCGTCGGCCCAGCAGCCAGGCCCGCAGTCGCCGCAGCAGGTCGTACATGCCGCCAACCCCGACCCGGCCAGTGGCGAGCCGCTCAAAGGCGGCGGGGTCACGGCCGATCGCGGCGGTTGCCAGCCGGCTCTGGGTCTGTTCAAGGAGTTCGGTTAGCTGCTCGTTCCAGGCGTCGGCATCTCGGTCGGGAAAATCTTCAACGGCCTGCGGTGGGCCGAAGGCGACGAGGGCTTCGGGCAGTCGCTCGGTCCAGAAGGGGTATTCCAATGCCAATGGGATTATCAGGCCACGTTTTGCCACGGCGGCTGCATGGCCAACCCCAGGACGGAGGTCGCTTGGCCGCTGCCGTGGGTCGGCGAAGTGGCCCTGGGCTGTTACCCAGAAAATCACATCAGATCGCTCCAGAGCCGCCCGGGCCAGTCGCAGAAACCGGGCCGCTCCTTTCCAACTGTTGGGCTCGATGCCCAGAAAGCCGATCGATTCGAGGAAGGAATATTTCCCGAGGGCCGCAGCGTCTATCGGCCCATAGTTGAGCCGGTCAGGAAAGAGCCGTTGGGCGACGGCCAGAAAGATTAACGGATCCCACCAGCCAGGATGGTTCGTGTAGATCAGCACCGGCTGGTCGCGGAGATCAGGGGTATGCGCGGCATCTCCTGCTTTCAGCAGTCGGACTGCATGGAAGTGCCGCCGCAGGTAGCCCCTGACGTACCACATGAACCAGCCGTACAGCCAGCGGTTGTAGGCCGGTAATTCCTGTCGCGTGGTCTGCTGCGCGTTGGCGCCAGCCCGGGGCACGGTCACGAGGCCGCGCAGGCGGCAGTCGCAACCGGTTCGACCAGCCCGTCCTGAGCGACGCAGTCGCCGGCAATCCAGCCCGACATCATTACCATTGGCATGCCTGGCCCAGGATGGGCCGACCCGCCAGCGAGATAGAGCCCCTCGATGTCAGGCGACCGGTTGGCGGGTTTGAAGGCCCCGAGAAACCTGCCATGACTGGCCAGACCGTAGATGGCTCCATCGAGCACCTGGTAGCGGTCCTCGATGTCCTGCGGGGTCAGGGCATGCTCGAAGACGATGTGCTGCTCGAGGTTCTCAAGCCCTGCGGTCTGCTCGAGCTTTTCAATGATCCGCTTGCGATATGCCGGCAGCATCTTGGCCCAGTTGTGATGAGGTCGCAGGTAAGGTGTATGGACGAGTACATACAGCGCCTCGCCACCGGCAGGGGCGACCTCCGGCTCAGTGATCGCCGGAGCGCAGACGTAGCAGGTGGGGTCTTGGGCGGGCTCGCCGTGCCGGTAGATCGCTTCGAATTCCTCGTGCGGATCTTTCGAGAAGACGAAATTGTGGTGCAGCAGTTGTTCGTAGCGGCGATTGAGCCCCAAGTAGAGCACGACGCCTGAGCAGGCCGGCTCGTACTTGCGACGGCCCAAGAACCGTTTTTGCGGCGGGCCATCGAGCAACTCACGGTGGGTCCGCACACTGTCAGAGTTGCTCACTACTGCGCCGCCGCGGATGGTCTCGCCATCGGCGGTCAGCACGCCCGTAGCCCGGCCGTCCTCGACGATGATGCGACGGACTGCAGTATCTGTACGAATCTCGACACCTAGGTCGACCGCCAGGTTTGCCAGCGCCCTCGGTACTGCCCCCGTGCCGCCCCGCGGATACCAGACGCCGTCTTGCGACTGCATGTGGGCGATGCCGCAGAGCACCGCGGGTGATGACTCGGGGCAACTGCCGACATACTGCGTGTAATGGTCAAGCATCTGGGCAGCCCGGCTATCGGGCACGAACGAACGGACCGTGCCGGCCACGCTGTGTCCTGGCCGCATCCGCATCACCTCCTTCAGCATGGCGATGCTCACGCTGCGACGCGGGTCGAACATGTCTTTGAGGCCACCGACCGAACGCCAGAAGAAAAAGTCATCAGAGAGTTTGTGCAGACGTTTGGCCAGTTCCATGAACCGGCCATAGCCATCTCCCGCGCCACTGCCTGGGGCGAAGGCGTCGAGCGTAGCCCGCATGGCGTCGACATCAGACTTGAGGTCGAGCGTAGTGCCGTCGACAAAGAAACTCCGCCACTGCGGGTCGAGTGGCACCAGGTCGAGCGCCGACTCAAGCGGGCGGCCCGCCTCGGCGAAGATTCGCGAGAGCACCGCCGGGATGGTGAGGATCGTGGGCCCCATGTCGAAACGGTAGCCCTCAGCTTCGAGCACCGCAGCTTTGCCACCAACCCATTTGTTCTTTTCGCAGAGCACCACGGCGTAGCCACGGGCGGCCAAGGTGCAGGCGGCCGCCAGCCCGCCCAGTCCGCTGCCGACGACAACAACCCGATTGCGAACCTCCTCGTCGGAGAGCGGGGGACGGGTCGGCTGAT
>RFVE01000090.1 GCA_009922585.1 Planctomycetia bacterium | reverse complement strand
ACTTGGGCGTGTTGCCCAGAGAGACGTTCTGGAAATGGAATCTTCTACCAAGACAGTGAAACGCGGTTTGAGGACATTACTGACGGAACATCAAACACATTCTTGCTGCTCGAAGATGCCCATGTCTGGTTCTCAGTTGATGGCTCTCCGTACCCCCGAGGGACGAACGATTTCTTCTTCGTAAATCATGCTTCATCGGGTTACGCAACACCGATTTATGCGCCCAACACTCTTTCAAATTCAGGCAGGCATCGCTTTGCCCGCAGCCATCATCCAGGTGGTCTTGGTGTGACGATGGCTGATGCCAGCGTTCGATTTGTACAGGAAAACATCAACATGGCTGTCTACAGAAACACTTACACCCGTGCAGGTGGTGAAGTGGAGGTCGTTGAATGATGTGCTGTCGCACGCTTTTCAATGACTGGACAATAGCACGGGCTTAGTGAGATTTCAGAGAAGTTGCCGCTCACGCTCAGCTTGAGAGTAGAGGTTTCGGTGAAGAATTATTTGCAAACCTGCGTGGCGGTCGTCGCACTTGGTTGCGGTCTAATGGTCACGGGATGCGGACCCTCGGCAGGAACGGTCCGAGTGTCGGGAACCGTGCTTGCCAACGGCGAACCGGTGCCTGGATTAACGGTGCAGTTTAGCCCGTCTGAAGACAAGCGGCCGAGCGTCGGGTTCACTGATGAATCAGGGCAATTCGTTCTTCGTTACAACAAAGACATCGTGGGTGTACTTCCAGGGAAACAGCAAGTGACATTCTCGTGGTACCCCGAAAAACCGGGCCAGAAACCGACCACGGGGCAAGCCCTCGTGCTGGCACGTCATGACCAGGAGAAAGGGACCCCACTCGAGCTTCAAATCGACGGACCGGAGAGTAATCTCGTCATTGCGATTGATGAAGACGAGAAACTCGGCAAATCGGCCCGCTAAACATTAGCGGACCGCCCACGGGTGAGGACAGATGGTTTCGCGATCTGCTGGGTTAGAATGCCGGCATGACTGATCAGCCGTCCGCCGCTCCCGAGACCTCCCCCGCTGACACTGATGCGGCAGCGGTGGCCCGCGACCGCTCGGCAGCAGCCCGCAAGGTGCGGACGTTTCCTCAGACGCCCGGCGTCTACCTGATGAAGGACGCCGCCGGGCGGGTGATCTACGTTGGCAAAGCCAAGAACCTGCGGAGCCGGGCGGGCAGCTATTTCTTGAAAGCCGCTGAACTCGATCGCCGCACGGCCGACCTGGTGCAGGAAATCCGTGACATCGACTACCTCGAGGCTGATAGTGAGGTCGATGCCCTGCTGTTGGAAAGCCGGCTGATCAAGGACGTGCAGCCCCGCTTCAACTCGCTGCAGAAGGACGACAAGACCTTTCCCTATTTACAGATCACCACCCACGAGGACTTTCCGCGGATTGAGTTCACGCGGACACCGGCGTCAAAGGGGGTGAAGCTCTACGGCCCTTTCCCCAGCGCCGGCAGCCTCCGAGGAGCAATCGTGGTGCTGCAGCGAATTTTCAAGTTTCGCACCTGCTCGCTTGACATCGATGCCGACGACCCGCAGTGGCGATGGTTTCGGCCCTGCCTCCTCGCCTCGATCGATCAGTGCACCGCGCCGTGCAACCTGCGGATCTCAAAAGCGGAGTACCGCAAGGACATCAACCGGCTGAAGACTTTCCTGGAAGGGGGAAAGCAGCGGTTGCTCGAGCAGATGCGGCAGGAGATGCTCGACGCTTCCAAGGCCCTTGAGTTTGAGAAGGCAGCCCGGCTACGGGATGAAATCAAACTGCTGGAACGACTGCATGAGCGGGGCGACCTTGAAGAGCATGTGCAGCCCGAGGTGTTTCTGGTTGATCCCAAGAAGGGGCTGGCGGGGCTGGAAAAGGTCTTGGGCCTCGCCAAGCCCCCCCGCGTCATCGAAGGCGTTGATATTGCTCACCTGGCCGGCAATGAGACGGTTGCCAGCCTCGTTCAATTCATCGACGGGTTGCCATTCAAGCCGGGCTACAAACGCTATCGCATTAAGACGGTGGACGGCATTGACGACTTCAAGAGTATCCACGAGGTGGTTGCCCGACGATTTTCGCGGCTGGCCCGTGAGGGAGCAGCGTTCCCCGACATTTTTCTGATCGATGGGGGGAAGGGGCAACTGTCGGCGGCCCTCGATGCAGTGGATTCACTCGGCATCGAGCCGCCCTGCATCCTCTCGCTGGCCAAACGAGAGGAAGAGATCTTCTTGCCGGGCCGTTCTGAGCCGCTGCGACTGTCGCGGCATGCCTACTCACTGCGGTTGCTTGAGTACGTCCGCGACGAGGCGCACCGCTTTGCCCAGCACTATCACCATCTGCTGCGTGGCAAACGGACACTTGCCGAGGACGGCTGACTTACTCGCCGCGCAGCCATGACCGGGCGGTATCGATCTGACCCTGATCAAAATAGGCGACCTTCGCGGATGTGAATGGTTTGCAGAACCAGGCCATGCCCTCTTCCCACTTTTTGTCGCCAACCATGGCGAGCCGCTCGATGTCGCCAAAATGCCTAACGTCGAACTTGATGTCTTCCCAGAGGGCACCAGCATCCCAGCCGGTGAAATCTTGCATTGAGAAGAGAATCTTGACCTTGCCCTGCCTCATCCGGTCTTCGAGCAACGGCACGAATGTGCCGTAGTCTTCCCGGCTCAGTTTGCCGCTGGCAGTGACCTCGATGACCGCTCCATCTTTTGATTCTTCAACCGAAACTGCCATTTTGGCACCTCTTTGGGGGAAACAGCTTTTTGAAAGTTGAAAAAGCGGACGAAAACAGTGTTTTCTGGGATGGAAACGTCACCCATCTATCCCAGAGTCTCGAGTAGCGCACGTGACCCGCAGGTCACCCAAAGCAACCTTCTTGGTGTAATGAGGACCACGTGCCGACATTGTTGCAGGCGATGCTCGTCCTGGCGAATATATTTGGACGGGATGAGAGAGTTTCGAACCACCGTACATCCACAGGGCATATCGATGAGCCAACAGAGCGTGTCAGGATCGAGTTGCAGCGGCGGACACTTTGCCTTACCCGGCCGCCGTGAGTTTCTTCAGGTCGGTTCCTTGGCCGGACTTGGTCTCTCACTGGGATCGTTCCTGAAGGCGAAGTCAGCGTTGGCTGACGCAAAGCAGTTCGAACACTTTGAAGGGACGGCCAAGAGTGTGATTCACATCTGGCTCCCCGGCGGCTGGGCCCAGCAGGAAACCTTCGATCCTAAGCCGCTTTCGCCGCTTGAATACCGTGGTGAAATGGGCACGGTTGAAACAGTGATCCCCGGCGTGCGGTTCAACCAGCACCTGAAACAAACCGCTAAGATCGCCGATAAAATCACGGTCATCCGCTCGATGACCCACGGTGAGGCAGCCCATGAGCGGGGCACCCACAACATGTTCACCGGGTACAAGCCCAGCCCGGCTCTGACATTTCCCAGCCTCGGAAGCGTTGTTTCACACGAACTCGGTCCTCGTGCGAACTTGCCGCCCTATGTTTGTATGCCGAACCTCCCCGCCCCTGATGCTGGGGCAGGCTATCTCGGGAGTGCATTTGGGCCCTTCACGCTCGGTTCCGATCCAGCCAGCAACAACTTCACCGTGCGGGACCTCTCGCTTCCCAAGGGCGTCGATGGTGGCCGCTTTGAGTCGCGGCGGCGGCTGCGGGAAGTGGTCGGTCGTCACTTTGAGCGGATGGAACACTCCAACGACATTGCGGCGATCGATACGTTCTATCAACGAGCGTACGACCTCGTGAGTTCGGCTGAGGCTCAAGCAGCCTTTGACATCAATGCCGAAGCAAAGGAAGTGCGGGATGAGTACGGTCGCAATGAAGCAGGGCAGCGGATGCTGCTGGCCAGACGTCTTGTTGAAGCTGGCGTTCGGTTCGTCACGCTGTCGTACGGGAGCTGGGATATGCACCAGCGCATTCGGCAGGGCATTGATAGCAGGCTCCCTCCCTTCGATCAGGCCTACGCCGCATTGATCAACGATCTTGATCGCAGGGGGCTACTCGATTCCACCTTGGTGATGGTTTCCAGTGAGTTTGGGCGAACGCCCAAAATCAACAACGACTCGGGCATTTATGGAGCGTCTGACTCCATTGCGGCAGAGCCTTTCGAGGATCCGATGACGATTGAGGATCTCGCGACCACCGTCTATCACTGCCTCGGCATTGTCGCGGAAAAGGAGCTGATGGCTCCAGGCGCGAGGCCAGTTGAGATCGTAGACGGTGGTAAGGTTCGTCGCGATCTGCTGGTCTAATTGCTTGGTCTGATCCGCTGGGTCATTTTGCCCAGCCATTCTTGTATCGGAGGACTCCCATGAACTGGTCCGCTGGTTCTTTTCTGAGGCGTGTTGTCTTCGGTTGCGGACTTCTCGCGACGACAATCATGCCCGTGCCTTGTTTGGCGGCTCCGGCAATCAGCCGGATTATGCCACCAGCTGGCCAGCGGGGGGGTGAGTGCGAGGTGACCGTTACCGGGAGCCGGCTCGATGAAGCAACTGACTTGTTTTTTGAAGACGGACTGATCGAGCAGGTTGGCCTTGAGCAGCCTGATGGTGGCACAATCAAGGTAAAGCTGCGAATTCCCGCTGATTGCCCCCTTGGTGACCATCGCATTCGGGTGCGAACGCCGGCTGGGCTCTCCGAACTGCGGACGTTCGCGATTGTCGATAGCCCCGTCCGGATTGAGCAGGAAACTGCTGGTGGCAACAAGCAGCGGAACGACAGCCAGGAGGCTGCGGAGGTCGTTGTGTTGGAGGGCGGTGCCACCCAGACCGTTGCCGGTGTTGCTCGCAGGGAAGACGTTGATACGTATCGTGTTTCCCTGAAAGCGGGAGAGAAAATATCGGCCAGCCTTCGGGGTGTCCGGCTCAACCATACTCCGTTCGATCCAGCTGTCGAACTCGTTGATGAGAATGGTTTTGTCATTGCCGCCTGTGACGACCACCCGCTGCTGCAACAAGACGCAATGATTTCCGCTCGCGTTGAGCGAGATGGCAATTATTTTCTCCGGGTTCGGGAGAGTGCCTATCTGGGAGACGACAATTCGTTCTACCTGCTTCATATCGGACGGTTCCCGGCCCCGCTGGTCGGCCTGCCGCCTGGCGGGAAGCCCGGAGAGACGCTCTCTGTTGAATGGCTTGGGGATTCTGACGGTGCTTGGAAGGCCGACATCACGCTGCCAAAGCAGCTTGTCCGCCGGGACATTCAGCATGACGGCATTTTCAATGTGGCTGCGGTTCGTGATGGCGTCGCTTCAGCGGAAGGGGTTCCCTTCCGTCTCAGCCCTTTGCCGGCATTCCGTGAAACAGAGCCGAACAACGAGCCCACGAGCTGTCAGACATTCCCCGCGCCCTCCGCAGCCTGGGGGCAACTGCAACAGGATGGCGATATCGACTGGATGCGATTTGAGGCTGCTGCTGGATCAAAGTGGCATGTGCGGGCCTGGGGCCGCCGCCTTGGTTCCCCAATTGACATCACGCTGAATGCCTACCAGGACAATGACAAACGGCAACGGATCACCGGCAACGACGATTCAGCCGGCCCTGATAGTGCCATGACGGTCACCGTCCCAAAGGAAGGGTCGTTCCTCGTGCGGGTAAGTGATCATCAGGATCGTGGGGGTGAGACCTTCGTCTGGTGGATTGAAGCGACCCCCGTTGAGCCACAAATGCAGGTGTCGGTGCCGCCGGCGCGCACAAAAAGCCAGCAGCGACTGATCGCCCAGGTTCCCAGGGGCAACCGGTTTGCGCTGGTTGTCAACGCTTCGCGAACAGATACCAGTGAAAACGTCCAGCCACGGATGACAGACCTTCCCAATGGGGTTCAAGCGACGCCAACGCCGCTGCCCAGCAACTCGCCATCGTCATTGCTGGTCTTTGAAGCAGCAAACGATGCTGAACTCGCCGCGACCATGGCGGCGGTTGAGTTGGTCGTGGTCGAAAAAAATGCTGAACCCACCGCCGGTAGCCCAGAGGGCGGAAAGGCTGAGGAGGCGCCACGAGTGATCGGAGGGCTTCAGCAGCCGACTGAACTGGTCCATGGCAATCCGAACCGTACCTGTTGGCGGCAGAGTTTCAGTGACCGGCTACCAGTGAGTGTTGTTGCTGCCGTGCCAGTCGAAATTGACTTGGTGGAGCCAGCCGTCCCATTGGTGCAGTCAGGGCGACTCGATCTGAGGGTAAAGATCAAACGAGACGAGGGATTCGACGGTGCGATTCGCCTGACCTTCCCCTTTCGGCCACCTGGAGTGGGAGCCGCCTCGGGTGTCAATGTTCCGGCTGACGCCTCAGAGGTTGTTTATCCAATTAACGCGAATGATAAAGCTGCAATTGGCCCGTGGGGGGTGGTGGTAACCGCCACCGTGACCCCGAAAGGTGAGCTTGCCAAAACCCGGCCAAGCTTTGAGATTTCGACTCGTCCTGTGACGCTGAACGTGAGCGAGCCGATGCTGCAGCTTGCCGTTGATCGGGCAGCCGGCGAACTTGGAAGCGAAGTGCTGATGGTCGGCAAGCTTGCTGCTGCCGCCGAAACGTCGGCGAAGGCGATGTTATTGGGCCTGCCTGCCAAGTGTTCGGTGAAGGAGGTGGCTGTCTCGCCGGGCGATACTGAGGTGACTTTCCCGATTACTGTTCCGGAGGATGCTCCGGTCGGCAAGCACGGCTCTGTTGTTTGTGAGCTACATGTGCCCCAAAACGAGGACTGGGTGATTCACAAGGTGAAGGCCGGTGAGTTGCGGATCGACAAACCGCTGCCTGCCCCGACTAAGGTTGCCGAGAAAAAGCCTGTCGTCGAGCAAAAACCTGCAGAGCCAAAGCCGAAGGTTCTTTCCCGCCGTGAACGGCTTCGAGAACAGGCGAGAGTGATTGCTGCTGCAGGTGTAGAAGGATCAAAAGCTTCGGGTGCCGAGGAATAAGCCCGATGGAGTCAAAAGAATACGGGTGGATAATGAAACTGGTGGACATTAATTGGATCCGTCCTTGCCAGGGACAGTTCCGGTTCGGGCTGATGCTCTTGGTGGCAGGGCTCATTACAGGAACCGCGGACAGCCCCGCCCGAGCTGAGCCAGCGAAGCCGGAGGCGATTGTTGACCTGCGCGTCTATCCGCCAGTCATTCAGCTCGATTCAGCTCGTGATCATCAGCGGGTCATCGTTCAGGGAGAGCGGTCTGATGGCGTAACCCTCGATCTTTCGGCCGAGGCCAAGGTTTCGATAGGTGACGCGGCACTGGCAGTCGTTGATCCTGTGAGTCCGGGTGAGGGACGTCCTGCTCCGGTCGTTCGGCCGTTGGCTGACGGCAAGACAAAACTCACCATCGAATGCCGGGGGCAGAAATGCGAATTGCCGGTCACGGTGGTGAACGCCAAAGCCAATCCACCGCTTTCGTTTCGTTTGGATGTTATGCCTGTCTTCGCACGGGGTGGCTGCAATATGGGCAGTTGCCACGGTGCGGCGCGTGGAAAGGACGGTTTTCGGCTTTCATTGTTTGGGTTTGATCCTGCTGGCGACTATCAGCGGATCACTCGAGAAATGCCGGGAAGACGCGTTGATCTGGGAGATCCAGCGGGCAGCCTCTTGGTTCAAAAGGCAGTTGGTGCAGTTGCTCACACAGGGGGCAAGCGGTTTTCTCTCGAGAGTGATCTTGCCCACACGCTGATCCGTTGGATCGAAGCGGGTGCACAAGATGATCCTGAGGGAGGTGCAAAAGTGCCTGCTCTTACGGGGCTTAATCTCTATCCGCCGGAATCGTTGCTGGAGGGATCAAAGGCGACGCAGCAACTGGTGGCCGTGGCTACGTTTGCCGACGGAACCGACCGCGATGTGACGGATCTCGTCTGGTATTCGTCGAGCAATGCGGGCTCTGCCGCGGTTGCTGAGGACGGGCAGGTCGCAAGCGGCCGACGGGGCGAAGCCTTTTTGATGGCGCGGTATGACACCATTACGGTTGGAGTTCCGACGGTTGTGATTCCAGAGGGGCTCGCGTTTGAGTTTCCCGAATCGAGGGGGAACACGTGGGTTGACGATCTTGTCGATGCGAAGCTCAAGAGTCTCAGGATCAGTCCCTCGGCAGTATGTGACGACGAAGTCTTTCTTCGGCGGGTGACACTTGATCTTACTGGACTCTTACCCACGGCTGACGAGCGTACTGCTTTTCTTGCTGATTCGTCACCAGACAAACGGCTGCAAGTCATCGACAAACTTCTGCAGCGGAAGGAGTTCGTTGATCTCTGGGTGATGAAATGGGCGGAGATTCTCCAGATCCGTTCACAGGGGAACGACGTGAGCCCGAAGGGAGCACTCCTTTACCACCAGTGGCTTGACCGCCGGATTTCAGCGAATCAGCCGATTGACCAAATGGTCCGCGACCTGCTCGTTGCGTCAGGCGGAACGTTTGACAACCCGCCCACGAACTATTTTCAGTTGGAGCGGAATACGCTGAAGCTGACAGAAAACATCGCCCAGGCCTTTCTTGGGATGAGAATTCAGTGTGCCCAGTGTCACAACCATCCGTTCGACCGCTGGACGATGGATGACTATTACGGGTTCGCCGCGTTTTTCCCCCAACTTCAGCGAAAACGGGCAGAAGACCCTCGTGAGACGATCGTTTTCGACTCGGGCGGTGGAGCGGTGAAGCACCCGGTTTCTGGAAGTAATGTCGCGCCAAAATTCCTCGGGGGCGATGCGCCGAGCGTGAAGACGGAAGACCGGCGTCAGGCACTGGCCGATTGGATGGTCGACCCCGAAAACCCGTTTTTTGCCAAACGGATTGTCAATCTGGTTTGGGCGCATTTTTTGGGTCGAGGAATTGTTCATGAACCTGATGATTTCAGGGTGAGTAACCCACCGGTCAATGGCCCGCTCTTGGACGAACTAGCCCACCGTTTCGTCAGTTCTGGCTGGGATTTCCGCGGCCTCGTGCGTGATATCACCTCATCGCAGACCTACCAGCGAAGCTGTGATCCGAATGCCTCAAACCGACTTGACACCACCAACTTCTCGCATGCTGCTGTTCGCAGAATCCGAGCCGAGGTCCTGCTTGACATACTTGCTCAGGTGACGGAGACGAAGAACAAGTTTCCTGGCCTTCCTGAGGGTGCGCGGGCTGTGCAGGTTGCTGATGGGAGAACCACCACCTATTTCTTGACAACCTTTGGCCGCGCGACTCGAGAAGACGTTTGTTCGTGTGCGGTCAGCATGGACCCGAGTCTCTCGCAGGCACTGCATCTTTTGAACGGTGATGTCGCGAATGACCGTATTCGCCAGGGCAATCTGATCGGCCACTGGATTGATGAAACACTGACAGCGAATTGAACTCGTAGCAGATCTGCAGGGAAAGCCCGATCGAAAGCAGGCCCTCGAAGATATCTTCTGGGCCCTCCTGAACTCCCCCGAGTTCATTTTCAATCACTGATTCCACCGGTCTGCAACCGCTTGCTCGTAGTGTCTGCCCCTCAAATCAAATCAAATGAAGCCGACATTTTCCGACTTTCGTTACCGCTGCATTGCCTGTGCCTTTATTGGGTATGGGCTATGGTGGACTTCCGGCATGCTCCATGCAGCTGAAATGCCGCCCACTTATGAGCAGCATGTGTTGCCCATTTTCAAAGAAAAGTGTTGCGGTTGTCACAATGCAGGGAAGCGGGCAGGGGGACTTGACTTAACGAGTTACCAGCAGATGCAGGCCGGTGGAAACTCCGGTGAAGTGCTCGCGGCCGGCGACCCGGACGGATCGTATCTCTGGCAGGTGGCGAGCCATGAATCAGAACCGGTCATGCCGCCCAATGCAGACCGAATTCCAGATTCGATGCTGGATGTGATTAAAAAGTGGATTGTCGGTGGATTACTTGAACGGGACGGGTCGAAGCCGGTCGTTGCCAAGACGACCACCAAGCTTGCGCTTGACCCAGGGGCGATTGTGAAGCCGGAAGGGGATCCTGTTCTTCCGCCAAGGCTGCCCTTGCAGGTTGTCACCCACGGTATTCGGCCTACGACGATTACCGGGCTTGCCGCTTCGCCACATGGTGATCTTGTCGCGATTGGCGGACGTCAGCAGGTGCTTCTCGCAAGTCCAACGACCAGGAAACTTCTCGGAGTATTGCCATTTCCCGAAGGCGATTGCCAGACACTCACTTTCTCCCGAAACGCTCGGCTCTTGCTCGGTGCGGGGGGGGTGGCTGCCAAGAGTGGTCAAGTCGCGGTCTGGGACGTCTCTAGTGGAAAACGATTACTTACCCTTGGTGATGAGTATGACGAAGTTCTCGCCGCCGATCTTTCGGCCGACCAACGTCTGGTCGCACTGGGAGGGTCAGCCAAGACGGTTCGGTTGCTGACTACAGCTGATGGACGGGTTGAGAGCGAAATTACAAAACACACTGATTGGATCACCGGGGTCGCTTTTTCCCCAGATAGCGTGCTGCTGGCGACAGGTGATCGGGCAGGAAATCTTTTTCTCTGGGAGTCCTTTGGAGCTCGTGAGTGGGCAATTCTCAAGGGGCACGCCGGAGGAATTACGGCCATTGCCTGGCGTGCCGATGGGCTGCTCCTGGCCAGTACCGCTGAAGATGGAACCATTCATCTCTGGGATGCCGACCAAGGGAAAAAAGTCCG
>RFVE01000089.1 GCA_009922585.1 Planctomycetia bacterium | reverse complement strand
GAAAAGCAGGTGATTCTCGAAGAGATCCGGATGTATGACGACCAGCCGCCTTTCGGTGCCGACGACCGTTGCCGGGCGGCCTTCTTCGGCGGTCACCCGCTGGCCCGCAGTGTCTTGGGGACAGTTGAGTCGATTGAGGCCCTGCCCGTCGAGGCAATGCGGGACTATCACCGGCGGCGGTATGCTCCCGGCAACCTGGTGCTGGCCGCCAGCGGAGCGGTCGATTTCGTGGCGCTCATGGAGAGCGCCCGCGAGTTCTGCGGCGACTGGGAACCGCTCCCGGCCAGCGACCGCTGCATGCCGTTTGCAGCCGCACACGCCCCGCTACCGGTTGAGCTCATCGCCCGGGAACAAGCGGCCCTCGAGTATGCCGTGCGGATGTCGGCCGGCCCAGCTGAGACCGACACCGACCGCTTCCCCGCCAAACTGCTGGCGGTCATTTTGGGAGATGAATCGGGCAGCCGGCTCTATTGGGATCTCGTCGACACCGGTCAGGCCGAGCATGCCGCCTGTCACCATCACGACTTTCTCGACGCCGGCGTCTTCGTGACGCAACTCTCATGCGAGCCGGAAGACACCCCGGGCCTGCTGCAGCGGATTGTTGACCTCTACACCGAGGCCACGGGGGGACTCACTGCCGCCGAGGTCGATCAGGCACGTAACAAGCTGCTGGGTCGGGTGGTGCTGGCGGGCGAACGACCCCGGCAGCGGTTGTTCAGCGTGGGGCTGGAGTGGGCTCATACCGGCCGCTACCGCTCGGTGGCCGATGACCTGAAAACCCTCGACGGTCTCACCCGCGACGATCTTCAGCGGGTACTCGCCAAATGGCCGTTGGCTGGTCCAGCAGCCACCGTTCTGGCGGGTCCGCTCACCACGACTGCCGCCCCTGCCTGATCGGTCGATCCGGTCGGGTGGGAATTTCTGGCCTCGCAGCCGCTTCCGAAAACGGGCTGTGGATGCCACAATAGGGTGGATACTGGGGATACTCAAAGGCTGGAGTCGCTGACCGGCCGAAGGTTGCCCGACAATTTTCTTGATCGCTCATTGCCTTCCTTTCCGCTTTCAGTTCCGGAATCTATGATCACGCCGCTGTTTGCCAACCGTTGGTTCATTGCCCTGCCCCCCATCTGGCTCGTCGGCATCGGTGCCCTTTCCGCCACGGTCATCCTGCTGGCCCTTTGGGGGCTGTTGCGGCTGGTGGCTCCGCGGGCGGCGGCCGAGGCCCAGGCGAGTCTCCGGGACGGGTTCCTCGGCCCACTGGCCTGGTTGATGCTGGCTGCGTCGGCCGTGGCGGTCGCGCTGACCCCGCTGGTGCCGGTGCAGAGCATCAGCCGCTCACTGGGGCGAATGCTCGCACCGAACGAGTCATTTGAAACGCTGACCATCGCCCCGAACGCCATGCGGGAAAAGATCGATCTGCCGGTACGGCCTCAGGAACTGGCGACGATTTCATTTCGGTCAGACCGGCCAATCGTGATCCGAACCCAGAAACCGATCGAAGGCTTTGCCTTGTTGAAGGTGCCGGACATCTCGCTTGAATCGAATACTGAGTGGCGATGGACCAAGAATGACGGCAAGGAGAACCCATTCCTCGGCAACAAGTCCCAGATCGAGGTAACCAATGACGGCGGTGAGAATGCGGCTGCGGCGGGCCCGGCCACGCTATCGGTCAGCTGGAGACTGGTTCCGGAGTTCCCCGAAGCGGCTATCTTGCCGCTGACAGCGGCTTCACTGCTGGTGTTGGTCCTCGCCTATACGGCCTTCCGGCTGATTCCTCGTCGGGTCGCCGCCATCGCCTCGTCCACGACCAAAGAGGCGATCGGCCAGCCCATCTTCGCGGTGGCAATCGTCGCCGGCATCGTGCTGCTACTCACCTTCATCATCATTCCCTACAACACGTTCGGGGAAGACGTGAAGATGCTGAAGGACAGTGGCTTAACCTTGGTGAAGGTGCTAGCCCTGCTGGTGGTAATCTGGACGGCAAGTGTGGCGGTGGCCGACGAGATCGAGGGCCGGACGGCGCTCACCGTGCTCTCCAAGCCACTCACCCGCCGGCAGTTCGTGATTGGCAAATACATCGGCCTGGTTCTGGTGGCATTGCTTGTCTTTTTGATTCTCGGCTCGGTGCTGATGGCAACGACCAGCCTCAAGGTGGTCTATGACGCCCGTGAGTCGTCCAAGACCGACCCGCTCTGGAGCGACTGCGCTGCTGAGATGATCACAATCGTACCGGGGCTCGTACTGTCACTGCTGGAGACGATCCTGCTGGCAGCGGTGAGCCTGGCGGTCTCAACCCGACTGGGAATGATTCCCAACCTGATCATCTGCTTCACCATCTACGTGCTGGGCCACCTGGTGCCGCTGATCGTCCAGTCGAGCGTGGGGAAACTGGCAATCGTCCGGTTCGTCGGCCGGCTGTTCGCGACCTTGTTACCGGTGCTTGAGCACTTCACGATCGAGGCAGCTGTGGTGGGTGGGGTGGCGATCCCCTGGACCTATCTCGGCTGGGCGGCGCTCTATGCCGGCCTCTATGCCGCCATCGCCGTGCTGGTCGCCCTGGTGCTGTTTCAGGACCGGGACTTGGCGTAGCTGCTACCGAGCAATACCCACTGTTCCACTAAGGCCGACCACCTCGGCCCGCTGCAGCGGGCCGCTTGTTGCAGGCATTTCACCGGTGCGATCATACTGCGTTCGCGCCTGGGCAGAGCCGTTGAAGAACAGCCGCGTGCCGCTGGGCAGCCGGTGTTCTAGCCGTGGGCCAAGTTCAATGCCAACGCTGCCAGTGGTCTCGGTCTGCCGCAGCTGGGTTCGCAGTTCGACCCCGCCGGAGGACTGTTCACTGGCAAACTCCATTGCGACCCGGCTGGTCCAGCCGGCCGGCCCACTGAAGACCGACTCACGGTCGGCCAGCACGCCAGCCGCGATGTTCAGAAAGGCGAACTGTTGCTCGACTTCCGCCGACATCGCCCCACTGCCAGCCCGGCTGCTCGGCGGCCCCTTCACCACCAGTTCCACCGGCAGGCCGGCGGATGGCTCAGGTTCAGCCGCGGGTAGACCACGCAACGCCTTGGCCACGCTGGTGCGGCCCGGCCGCAGGTCGAGACCGAAGCCATCAAACACAATTTTGTCAGGAAGAATCTGTGTCTTCGTCTCCGCCGCCCGCAGGTCACCCCCAGACGTCACCGACCCGCAGGCCGCCAACACGCAGAGCACGATGCCCACTGATATTGCCATCACTCGTTCCGCCTTTGATCGGGTTCAGCATCTCCCGCTTCTCACCAGTTCGTCCGATTCGCCCTTGCGGCTTTGGAACGGCACCGACTGCAGCGATCAGGCCGACTTGCGCAATTCGACAATTGGGGGGGGTGCCCCAAGCTTGGTGCACCGCAGCACATCGAGCACTCGGGTTGCCACCTCAAGCGCCGCCGATCCGGCAGCCGCCGTCACCCGCGGCTCGCGGGTAGTGCCGATACAGCCAAGAAAATCGTCGTGCTCACAGGCGATCGCGTTGGCGTCGGGAACCGGCAAGATCTGCCGGGGCAGCACCTCCTGAAAGAAGACCTCCTTGGCAGCAGCCCGCTCAGCCAGTGGTACGGCCTCAGCCTGAAAGCCACCACTGATGACCTGCTCGGAGGCGGCCACCACATCGACCGTCTTGGCGTTGAAATCAACCGCCACCATGCTGTCGCTGGTCCACATCGAAAGCCGGCGGGTCAGGGTCGGATAGATTCGCGACGCGGATAGATCGGCCACCAAGCCAGACCCAAAGGTCAGCCGGCCAGGCTCCAGCGAGAGCACCAGGTCGATGTCATGAATCATCAGGTCAAAGACGACGCCAACGTCGAGCGAGCGATAGGTGAAGGGTGCCAGCCTGGCCGACTCGACAAACAGTGGTCGACCCGGCTGCTGCCGGGCAAGTTCCCAGGCAGGATTGAAGCGTTCAACATGGCCAACCGCCACGGTGCGGCCGAGGCGACGAGCCGTGACAACAATGGCCCGAGCATCTTCAACGCTGGCCGCCAATGGCTTTTCGATCAGCAGATCGACCCCCTGCTTGAGCAATGGGATGGCAACCTCAGCGTGCAAGCCGGTCGGGGCGGCGACGATGGCGGCATCGACGCGACCAACCAGTTCCTGCGGGTCAGCGAACGCCTCGCAGCCGTGGGCCTCCGCTACCTCCCGAGCAACTGCAAATGCGGGATCGACCACACCGACAAGTTGGCAGTCCTCCCGCCCGGCCAGCAGCCGGGCATGGATCTTGCCGAGATGCCCACAGCCGATCACCCCTACGCGAATTTCACCCATTGCTGCCTCCTTCAGGTTGCACCAGACCGCCAGCAGACGGCAGGATCGGTTCGGTTCGATCTGCTGCGAGCACCGCTGCCACCAGCGCGGCATTGAGCCGGTGCCCACTGCGACTGGCCCTGACATCTGCCCAGATGGGTCGGCCTGCAAGCACCAGGTCGCCCACCACATCAAGGGCCTTGTGCCGGGCACACTCATCGGGCCAGTGAAGCGTGTTTCCAATCGGGCCAGTGGGCCCAAAGACCAGCAGGTCACTCGTCGAAACAGTGAGCCCCCGGCCACTCGCCTGGAGCCTCCGGGCATCTTCCTCTGGCAGGAATGTGCGGGCAGCCGCCAACTCGGACCGGTACCGCTGCGGCGTGATTGCCATCCCAAACTGCTGAGGTGGAATCGGCTGGCCGGGATACTCAAGGTCATAGCTCACGGAAAGCCCTGGAATGGTCGGCGGCATCGCCTCGATCCGGGCTGGGCTGTCCGGCTCCCCGATACTGATGGGTTCGGTGACAATGAGCGGATTGATCGGCTGATCGAGCGATGCAATCCCTGCCTGATCGATGGCCTCGACATAGGCTGCCGCCGAACCATCGAGGCCGGGCAATTCAGCCGCCGTCAGACCGACCTCGCAGCAGTCGACGCCCAGTCCAGCCAGACTGCTCAGCAGGTGTTCGACCATCTCCACCATTGCCACACCCGCCTGCAGGTTGGTACGGCTGGAGGCCTCAACCCGACAGGCAACAGTAGCCGGCACCCTGACGCCGCCGAGGTCATCGCGAACAAAAACGATGCCGGCATTCACGCCGGCTGGACGAAGCTCAACCCGGTTCTCCTGGCCGCTCCAATAGCCCCGCCCGCTGACGACAACTGTTCGCTTCAGCGTCTGCCGAGGGCGGCGGGCCCACTGCCCTGCTGGGCTTGCTGTGTAAGCGGACGCCATTCCCATTGCAACAGTCACGGCGAAAGTCCAGCAAGCGAGAGAAGATGAAGAACTTCCCCACGCCCTACGTGCGGCGGCCGCTTGGACCACCGCACGCAGCGGGGAAACGCAGGCAGACGAGGCAGCCGACTAGCGGCTGATGGGCTGACCACCGGGTGCCGCAGCGACACCACCGGCATTGAGCAGCCGGAGCACATCGGGCGTGATGTCAATGGTCGGGTCGTAGTAGACCAACGGTTTCGTGATCCCACGAAGCACTTGATTACGGTCACCGGAGTCAACCGGATCGCCATCAAAGCGATGCACCACTGCAATACCGTGGTCGCGGGCGAACTGGGCCACCGCTTTTTCGATCTCACCAAAGACCTCGTGGTAGACAGCGGCCTCGCGGTCCATGAAGTCCTTCTTCTGCAGCTGGGCAGTCACGTTGAACTCACCCTGGGCCTTGGCAACCTCGGCCTCCAGCTTCTTGTATTCCGGCGTGCCGGGGTTAAAGCCCTTGAGCTGCTCGACCAGTCCGTTGATCCGGTCACGCTCGGCCTTGAGGCCATTTTCAGCCGCCATGACCTCGTCTCGCATCTTGTCCATCGAGGTCTTGAAACGGGCATGGTTCTTAAAGATGTAGCCGATGTCGATGACTGCTTGATGGGTGGCCGGCGGGCGGCCCTGGGCATGGGCCTTCGCAGCCGGCAGGACAGCAACTGCCCCGACCAGCAGGCAGATCACGCTTCCAAAGTTGGCCAATTGTCGCTTCACGGGATGCACTCCTTGCATGGGTCTCACGGATTTTCCGCCTGCGGCCGGAATCGGTTCCGGTCCTCTCGTTCGGTCACTGCCTGCGACCGTGAAGCGGGACTATGGCGATCGGAGGTGACCGGCTCAAGAGCAATCGATGCCCGAAAAAAGCGTCTCATGCGCCGACTTCGCTGGAAGCCTAGAGCGGAAGCGGCTCGCTCGCAGCACGTCTAACAGAGCGTCTTTTCTGCCCAGCCGGCTCAGGGGCGGCAAAAGTCTCGTCGCAGCGGCCGTTCCGGCCGAATGCTCCTCGAGCGTTCGCCGACCCCTTCGCCTCGCCAAACGTGAACTATTCACCGGAAGCCACGAGCGAAAGCGACTCGACAAGCGGCACGTGTCCCACCGCATCTTCTCTGTCCGAGTCGGCTCAGGGGCGGCCCGCGTTTTGGGTGAAGCGAACCAGCCCGCTCCTACCGTGGATCGCCGAGCGTCACCGTGAGGGTTTTTTCTCCGCCGTCACGCTTCACTACCACTGGCACCGCCTCGCCCGCCTTGTGCTTGCGGAGGGCACTGTCGAAATCTTCCAGGCCGGTGATGGCACTTTCACCGAGCCGGACAATCACGTCACCACCTTGCAAGCCACCTTGGGCGGCCGGTGATCCTTTCGAAACCCCGGTAATGGCATACCCCCCACCCGGCTTGGCGAAATCGGGAATGCTGCCGAAGTAGGGCCGGTCACCGCCACCGCCTTGGAACATTTTACTGGCCACCTCGATGTAGTCGGGCGGCTGCGGGGCGGTGGCCAGTTCGCGGATAATCGCCGCAATCAGCTGGCTGATCCGGGCCATACCCGCATAGTTAATCTTCTCGGCGGTGTCGGTCGGCCGGTGATAGTCAGTATGTGATCCGGTGAAGAGATGCAGCACTGGGATCTTGCGAGCGTAGAAGCTGCTGTGGTCACTGGGGCCGAACCCGCCCGGTTCCTTTGCCACCGTGAATCCGGCCGCCTCGGTCAGCCGGTCGATGAGTGGATCGAAGCCGGTACCAGTTCCGGTGCCGTGGATGATCAGCTTGTCATCAACCAGCCGGCCAACCATGTCGAGGTTGACCATGGCCGCAGTCCGCTTGAGTGGCACCAACGGATTGGACGTGTAGTGGCCACTGCCCAGCAGCCCCCGCTCTTCACCGGCAAAGGCCATGAACAGCACTGTCCGCGGAAACGGCCCCATGGCCTTGAGCTGCCGGGCAACCTCCAGCAGCATCGCCGTGCCACTGGCGTTGTCGTCGGCGCCGTGGTGGATGGCCTTCTGGCCCGGCGCCAGGGAGTTGCTGTCGCCGTAGCCGAGGTGGTCGTAGTGGGCCCCGAGGATGACAACGTCACGGTCAAGGGCCGAGCCGTCGGCAGACTGTCCAGTTCCGGGCAAAACGCCCACGATGTTGTCGGCGTCGGTCTGCTGCCGCTCGATCGTCACCTCGCCCCGAATTCGCCAGCCATCAAGCGGCCGGCTCTGAGGCTCAAGGGTCTTGTCAATCTCGGCTTCAAACTTGGTCAGGGGTGATCCGGTCGCCCGCTCGATCAGATCGGCGACAATACTGCGGCTGATCTGCAGCACCGGCATCTGCCGGCCGTTTTCGCCCCCTCCCGCCCGCCGGAAATCCATCAAGGCATCGGACTCAGTGGCGGAGGCGTCGTTGCAAAAAATGACCCCGCCCGCCTCATGCTCCGAGGCATTGGCGATCTTTCGGACGAGGGCCGCATGCTGCGTTGCCTGATTGCCATTGAAGACGCTGTGCGGATTCTCCTTCTGTGGTTCCTGCCGCAGCATCACTGCGGCAGCCGCCTTCGCGGCAGTCCCGAGCGGGGCGTAGTCGTCGTACTCTTCGGCCGGGGCGGTGATGCCGTAGCCGGCAAACACCAGCGGCAGATCGAAGGCTCCAGATCCGCCGGCCGCCAGCGGCGTGAAGGTTTTGCCGAGTTCCAGCGGAACAATGACGGGGCTGCCATTGGGGCCTGGCGGTCCGACCAACTCGGCCCGGTTTGGCTTACCCTCTGGCAGCGTGGCCTCAAGAGTCATGACGAATGACTGCCTTCGGAGGGGGCCAACCTGCTGGAGCCCAGCAGCAGAAAACTGCTCGGCAATCCAGTCGGCTGCCGCAGTAATTCCGGCTGTCCCCGGCCCTCGCCCCTCCCGCTCGGGGGCAGCCAGCCAGGTAACATCTTTCCGAAGACGCTCCAGCACCGCCGGATCGTTCGCCGCGGCCGCGGGCCGCGACTCGTTGGCAGCGACCCTACCGCCGGACACCGATGCGATCAGCACCGCAACACTGAAAGCCACGGCAGCCAACAGTCGCTCATGAAACCCAAATGGTCGGACGTCACGCTTCTGCACACCCAACAACATTGTCTCCTCCACGGGGGGGATCGAGCCACAGGGGCGGCCGTGGGGGCCGCACTCATTTATAGTAGCAACAGAACGGTCGTGATTGGCCATTCTGGTATCATGAGGCATGTTGGGGTGGACGTTTTCTCCCGGGAGTTTGCGGGTGCATTCCCTTTTTTGCATTCAGGGCAGTCATCGCGGCACGCATTTTGATCTCGAGGCACTCGCCGGTGAGAGCGGGTCCGTCGTGACGATTGGCCGTGAGAAGGGCAACCTGATCCAGGTCGATGACCACGAAGTGTCCCGACGGCATGCCGAGCTACGGCCGGAGCAGGGCTGCTTTCGACTGGTTGACCTGAACAGCTCCAACGGCACCTTCCTCAACAACCGCCGGATCGATGAGGCAACCCTGACGCCGGGAGATCGGCTGCAGGTGGGCCGGACGCTCTTCCTGTTCTCGGGCCACGATCTGGCCGAACGCCAATTGCAGGACGTCCAGATCGTGGCCGCTGGCAGCCGCGAGGATGGCTCACGGATCATCTCGGCCATTCCGGACGACGCCGGCGGATTGGATGGGCCACCGCTGCCGCTGGATGACACCCAGAACCACTGGCTGGCCCGGGCCCGCAGCAACCTGCAGGTGATGTACCGCACCGCCCTGGCGGTCAGCCACACGCTTGACATCGACGAGCTGCTCGACCGCGTGCTGCAACTTGTGTTTGAGTGGGTCGAGGCTGACCGGGGCTGCATCATGCTGCTCGAGCCGGAAACCGGTCGGCTGACCACCAAGGCCCGACGGGATCGCGACGCTGGCAGCCAGTCATCGATGGCGATCAGTCGCACCATCCTCGACTATGTGCTGGAGCGGCGGGAAGGCGTGCTGACCAGCGATGCCCAGGGCGATGACCGATTCCGCTCCGGCCAGAGCGTGCTGCGGACCGGAGTACACGAGGCGATCTGCGTGCCGATGCAGGGTCGCTATGGGCAGGTGGGTCTGCTCTATGTCGACACCCTGATTCCGCTGGGCGAGGTGATGGAAGGTAGCGGCCAGCGATTCACGGAGGAACACCTCAAGCTGATGGTGGCAATCGGCCATCAGGCGGCCCTGGCCGTTGAAGATACGACCTACTACTCCGCAATGGTCCAGGCCGAACGACTGGCAGCGGTCGGCCAGACGATTGCCACCCTGTCGCACCACATCAAAAACATCCTGCAGGGAATCCGCGGAGGTAGCTACCTGGTCGAGATGGGCCTCGACAACGAAGACCTGGGGGTGGCCGACAAGGGCTGGGGCATCGTCCGCCGCAATCAGAACAAGATCTCGTCACTGGTGATGGACATGCTGTCATTCAGCAAAGACCGCGAGCCCGACCCGGTTCCGTCCGATCTAACGGCAATTATCAGCGACATCGTAGAAACAGTCGCTCAGCGGGCCGAGGAAGCCGAAGTACCCATCCGCTGGCAGCCAAACGACTCATTTCCCAAGCTGCTGTTCGATCCAGAGGGCATTTCCCGAGCGGTGCTCAACGTCGTCACCAACGCGATCGATGCCGTTGAAAAGCAGCCCGACGGCCGGGTGGAAATCGCTGTTGAGCTGAACGAGCAACAGGAGACGGTGCAGATCACGGTCCGCGACAATGGACCGGGCATCCCAACAGACAGACTGCCCGAAATCTTCAACCTGTTCGTCTCGACAAAGGGGGCCCGCGGGACCGGGCTCGGCCTGACGGTCAGCCGGAAGATTCTGCGGGAACATGGCGGCGATATCGCGGTGGAAAGTAGTCCGCAAAGTGGCAGCTGCTTCACGCTCAGCTTTCCGTTCGATCTGGGCGGTCGTGCTGATGCCGGCAGCAGTGGCACGGTCACTGATGCCAAACTGCCGGCCGACTTTGACGCCTCGATCACACCCTAGGCCGCGGCAGGCCAGCCGAGCCGCCGGCCACTACCCCGCACCTTCCTGCCCCCGCAGCACCGCCAGCATCGCCTCCAGGTCGGCAGGCAGCGGGGCGACGAAGCTGACCCGCTCGCCACTGATTGGATGGTCGAGCGACAGCGAGGCGGCGTGCAGCGCCTGTCGAGTGAGTACCGGGGCCGCATCCCGCGGTCCGCCGAACAGCCGCGGTTCAATCTGCCCGCGACCGCTGTAGAGGGCATCAGCCAGGACCGGGCAGCCGATGGCGGCCAGATGCACCCTGATCTGGTGTGTCCGGCCGGTCTTGGGCTGGACACGCACCAGAGCCGCCCCGCGAAACCGCTCAAGCACCTCAAACCGGGTGACCGCATTGCGACTGGTCGAGTGGCCGGCCCGGATAGCCATCTTCTCGCGTTGGTAGGGATGGATGCCGATCGGCCGGTCGATTTCGTCCCGGTCGAACTCGGGCTGCCC